>CAITCX010000291.1 GCA_903890885.1 uncultured Dehalococcoidia bacterium | reverse complement strand
TAGATTTACCCGAATACCGTTTTTCAAAAGAATAAGGGATTTCCAAGATCTTTGCGGGAGGATTTCTCTCCCATAGAAGTTTAGCCAGGATTTCCTCAGGCGGGGCTGAGATTTCCAGATGATTATTCAGAGATTTGCTCATCTTGTCTTTGCCGTCCAGACCTACCACCATCGGAAAGGTGGTCATTTTGGCCACCGGTTCCAGGAAGGTGGGGCCGAGCAAAGTGTTGAAACGCCTTACTATCTCGCGGGCCAGCTCCAGGTGAGGCAGCTGGTCTTCACCTACCGGCACGACTTCCGCCTTGTAGATGATGATATCGGCGCTCATCAAGACCGGGTAGCCGACCAGACCATAGTTGATGTTATCAGGCTGCTGCTTGGCTTTATCTTTGAAGGTAGGCACACGCAGGAGCCAGCTTAAAGGCGTAACCATGCTCAGCAGCAGGTGCAGCTCGGTGACTTCCGGCACGTGGGACTGGACGAAAATAATGCTCTTCTGCGGATCTATGCCAGCCGCCAGCCAGTCCAGCGCCATATCCTGGATATTGCTTTTAATGTGGGAGGTATCGGTTAGCGTGGTCAGGGCATGCAGGTCTACAATGCAGTAAACGCACTGATATTGCTCTTGCAGCTTGACATAATTTTGGATGGCGCCCAGGTAATTGCCCAGGTGCTGTTTACCGGTGGGACGCGCCCCTGAAAAAACTCGTTTCATGTGCACTTTCCCCAATCTTACGTTATTTTAAATTTTACATTTTCTCGGGCGAGGTGATGCCCATCAATCCAAGAGTCCGCGAGAGGACGATGCGAGTGGCTTCCACCAGTTTCAACCTGGCGCAGGTTACGGCCGCGTCATCGGTGACTACCCTGCACAACTTGTAAAAACTGTGGAAAACATTGGCTAGATCCTGGGCATAATAGGTAAGGTGATGCGGTTCCGAGGTGTCAACGATCATCTCGATAACCTCAGAGAGTCGCAGCAGCTTGCGTATCAAAGCAAGTTCAGGCTCGCTGGTAAGCAGAGAGACATCGCCGTTTTGATAGTCGATGTCTTTTTCCACGGCCAGGTTCAGGATGCTGCTGATGCGTGCATGGGCATATTGAACGTAGTAGACCGGATTGTCCTGCGACTGTTTTTTAGCCAGCTCCAGATCGAAATCCATCTGGCTGTCCGCTGAGCGGGACAGGAAGAAGAAACGGCAGGCATCCGCGCCAACTTCCTCCACCACCTCGCGCAGGGTAATCATATCGCCGCTGCGCTTGGATAGGCGCACGATCTCATTGCCGCGGCACAACGTAACCAGCTGGTAGAGCAAGACTTCCAGACGCTCAGGCTCCATTCCCAGAGAGCTGACTACCGCTTTCATGCGGGAGACATGGCCCTGATGATCTGCTCCCCAGATATCGATGACTTTATCGAACTTTCTTAAAACAAACTTATCGTAGTGGTAGGCTATGTCCGAGGCGAAATAGGTGGGGGTGCCGTCTCCCCGGATTATGACGTTGTCTTTATCATCACCGAGAGCAGTTGAGACAAACCAGGTAGCTCCTTCACGTTCAGTGACAAAACCGCTCTGGCGGAGCATCGCTGAGACTTGCTCAAAAAGACCACTTTTATAAAGGCTTTCTTCACTGAACCAGACATCAAATTTGACCCGCAGCATCTCCAGGTCTTTACGTATCCAGGCCAGCATTTTTAGCAAGCCTATCTGGCCCAGTTCTTTGAGGGCTTCAGCTTCCGGCATCTTGAGGAAACGGTCGCCTTGCTCAGCTACGATCTCTTTGGCCAGATCAACCATATAAGCGCCCTGATAGCCATCGGCCGGCATGGGCACATCCACGTTTAAAGACTGCTGATAGCGGGCATAGAGTGAACGGAAAAAGGTCATGACCTGATTACCGGCGTCGTTAACGTAGTATTCCTGTTCCACTCTGTAACCGGCCGCTGTGAAGACAGCCGCTAAAGCGCTGCCCAGTATGGCGCCGCGACCGTTGCCGACATGCAGGGGGCCGGTAGGGTTGGCGCTGACAAATTCTAATTGCAGGCTGGAGCCCTGGCCTTTCTGGCTGTTGCCGTAAGTTGGGCCGGCCGCCAGAATGGAATTGACCTGGGCAGTTAGCCAGTTAGTCTTCAGGGTAAAATTGATGAAGCCGGGTGCAGCGGCAGTGATATCGGCTATTTGGCAGTCAGGCTGCATGATCTTGACCAGTTCCGCGGCGATGGCCATAGGATTGGCACGGGCTGTCCTGGCCAGTTTAAGCGGAAAGCTGGAAGCATAATCGCCGTGATCGGCATTCTGAGGCCGCTCCAGGGCTGCCTCGGGTAAGGTTACAGCGGCCAGTTTACCATCTTTCTGGGCCTGGTTAGCCGCGCTTGCCAGCATTTCAATCAGCTTAAGGCGGGCCGCCACAATACCATCGATTTGACCGGAAATACCCAATTTGAATCACCTTCCACAGCTAATTTTGAAAACAAATCACGCAGTTTATGCCTGAATTATACCATAATAGCGCGGAATTGATAACTTTGAGGAGGTGCGAAACGGCAGGGAAAAACAACCAGGAGGCTTTTTAGCCTCCTGGTTCAGGATCCGCCTGGCCAATTATTTATATATATATAACGCAGAAAGCGTTAAAAGGTTTGACCGAATACTATTTAATAGAGTAGGCTATCTGGACGTTCAAGATGACCTGCAATTCGCCGGCTGAGATTGAAGTTGGTGAGCCGGCCCCGGAAACAGCCATACTGGCCTTGTACATGATAGGACCAGGAGTGGGCGGGACATAGGTGCTCTCACTGATATAAGTAGCCGGGCCGAGAACCAATCCGCCAAGCTTGGCCATTTGCTCAGCCCTGGCTTTGGCGTCCGCCATGGCCAGTTCTCTGGCCTGTCCATAGTACTGTTCGGGTTTTTCGATGGAGAAATCGATGCCATTGAAGCGGGTGTAGTCACCACCGGCCTCAACCACAGCATCGATAGTGGCACCAACTTTGGGAATATTTCTCAGTTTAGCTACCACGGTATTGCTGACAGTGTAGCCGGTAATTACTTCCTGCTGGGTTTTATCATCATAACGCATAACCTGAGAAATGCTGAAATTCTGGGTCTGGATGTCTTTATCCGCCACACCATTACCTTTCAAAGCGGCGATAACTTTATCCATGGCCGAGGAGGCCCTGGCCTGGGATTCAGCTACTGTGGAAGTTTGCGCCGAAACACCCAGAGTAAGGACGGCCAGATCAGGCACTACATTAATTTTGCCTTCACCGCTGACCCAGATGCCGGTTTGCTGACTGCCCACTGTGACATTAACCGGTTTAGAATCGGTGGCTGTACTGCAGCCGGTTAAAACCGTCATAACCAGGATAACCGCCGCTGCCACCCCTGCCAGAATTTTGTTTTTCATGTGTGTTCCTCCTGAAATAATATCTCTGTAATATTAATAACGCAAACGGCGTGAAAAGGTTACTTCATATTATAGTTGTTTTTACCAGAGGGTGTTTCAGGCGTGACTTGAATTCAATCCGCCTTTGGTTGCCGACCGGGAGTCTTTGTCGGTTCTTTAGAGTTATTAGAATTGTCCGAGTTGCCGGCATTATCTGATTTATCGGTCTCTTCCAGGTTTTTCAAGGTCCGTTCATATTCCAGATCGGATTGAGCGATGGCCTGGCGTATGGCAGGGCGGACAGCAGGCGAGGCGTTTTTTAGAGTTTCTTCCAGCTTCTGACTGCGTTTTTCAAAGTTATCCTGGACGATCTTTTTCATGGCTTCATACTTGGCAGAGTGAGTTACAACATCCTTTTCAGATGGCAAGCCTTTGACATCCTGAGTGGTGGCGTTTTCAGGTGACTGAGCGGCCAGAGCTGCGGCGAGGGGAGCAGCAGGAGGAGCAGCAGGAGGAGCAGCAGAACGGGCCTTGGCAGGTGGGGTCTCAGCCGGCGGCAGACCCGGTTTGGCTCCCGGCGGAGGCGCGGCAACAGGCCCCTTCAAGGGCTGAGGCGCTTTTTCAGCCGGGATGGTGGCCTGAGGCGCCTTCAAGGCGGTAGGTTCTACGGCCGGTTTAGACCCGGGGTGAGCATTATCGGCGGCCAGTTCGGTAATATTGGACAGGTTGACGTTCAAACGACTGGCGACGATTTGAACTTCTTGGGCGTTGCCCTTGCTGGCGGCATAGATTATTTCTTCAGTGCGGCGGTCGGCAAATTTGGCGTTAAGTTCAGTCCTGGCCATTTCACCGGGGGTAAGGGCCAG
>CAITCX010000290.1 GCA_903890885.1 uncultured Dehalococcoidia bacterium | reverse complement strand
TTGTGTCTGCTGAAAGGTGTTTCTACCATTCCTCCGGTAGCCGTAATCAGCAGCAGTCCCTCTAATGAAAAGACTGATAATTATATTTTTGAATTCGCTACAGGAAATGACATCAGTCTTTATGGCCGCTTTTCCTATACTCCGGTTCCCGGAAAATCCATTGTCCAGTATGACTGGTATCTGGATGACATTTTGTTTTCTAACGGGGAAACATTTAATATGCCCGGCGGGTTTCCGGCTACCGGACACCATGTCATTAAGCTAGTAGTCACAGACAATCAGGGTGCCCAGCAGACCAGCTTTATTGAGGGTGATATCTGGGTTCACGATCCCTGTTTCAATCCTAAGGCCGATGCTGGCGGACCTTATAATGGCTGGGTAGGCCAACCCGTTACCCTGGATGCATCCCTTTCATCTGATCCGGATAGTGTGAATCTGACCTATGACTGGGACCTCAACGGTGATGGTACCTTTGACGATGCACATGGGAAAATCACTCAACACACTTGGCTGGCCTCGACTAACGGGCCTATCACTATTACAGTTCGGGTAACTGATGATGGATGCGGGATACCCGGTCAACAACACACCGGTTTTGACGATGCATCCACAACTGTTACTATCGGCAACCATCCTCCTGTATCGGTCCCTGGCGGCCCGTATAAGGCCAAACCCGGTCATACTATTACACTCGACGGCTCCGGGTCCTACGATCCTGATCCTGGTGATTCCATCACCTTTGCCTGGGACCTCAATAATGATGGCACATTTGGGGACAGTACTTCACCTCATCCCAGTTTCGGCCCGGTAGGAGCTGATGGAACTGTTTATGATATAGCTTTAAAAGTAACAGATACTAGCGGTGCCCAAAAAATCGGTTATACTACTATAACCGTAATTGCCAACCATCCTCCGATAGCTAACGCGGGACCTGACCAAACTGTAGAACAAACCAGCCCGGCAGGCGCTAATGCAACCCTTAACGGAACCGCCTCGTCTGACGTCGATGGTGATCCTCTTACCTATGCCTGGTCATGGACCGGCGGTTCAGCCACCGGGGCAACTCCTTCTGTTTCTTTGCCCGCCGGTACCACTACCATAACCCTTACAGTGACCGACGTCCCTGATGGAGCTACTGGTACAGATACCGTTGACATTGCTGTCAGGGATACCATCGCTCCTGCTGTGACGCCTCCGCCCGATGTAACTATCACTGTAAGCAGTGTCCCAACTGCCGTCACTATTGGTACAGCTGGTGCGACTGATGCGGTCGGCGTAACTTCCTTAACCAGTAACGCTCCTGCAACTTTTAATGCTGGAGATACGTATGTGATCTGGACAGCCAGGGATGCGGCTGGAAATCCCGGGACAGCTACTCAGAAAGTAACCGTAATTTTGACAGGTGGCTTGGGACAAGCAATTAAGATGTCAAAAGAAGCTGTAGTAGGATCCAATGGTACTACTGTCACTTGCACCGTTGTAATTGAGAACAACGCCTCTAGTGGATATCCTCTGACCATTGAATCGGTATACGATCTTGTTTACCATTACTCTGAGGGCACAGATAACGTAACAATCGTGCCTACTGCTGAATATCCAGTTTTCACTCTGGCTGCAGGTGATAATACAACTCTCACCTTTACTTACGAAAAGGCAACCGGCGATGAGGATCAGGAGGTTATGGATACCATTGTTGCTAGAGGATACCATACTCTGCCTAGTGGCAGACATATATTTGCAGGTGCTATAGAATCGGCCTCTATAACTTTCCCGGTACCTGAACTTTCAGCTGGAGTCCTCTTCGGTCTGGGTGCCCTGGGTCTGGCTGGCTTTATACTGCTCAGACGTAAAAGTGCCGCTTTAAAAACCTAAAATAAACACTCGGTAACCACAAAAATCCCCCTCCTTTTGGAGGGGGATTTTTTATACCTGTAATAAGTTGAGCCCTTTCACGTGAACCGGGCCTGGGCTCCTCATTTTATGTTTTGGTTATATTGCTCTTGCACGACTGAGATTACACTCACTCATACCCAATCCGGCGCTCTCAACTGCCATCCTTTTTTCGAATATGGTAGAATACTTAATAGTAATTT
>CAITCX010000289.1 GCA_903890885.1 uncultured Dehalococcoidia bacterium | reverse complement strand
TTATTACCATATCCATTGGGTACTGGTCTATGGCAGCCGGAACCGGGGTATGGGTAGTAAATACACATAAATTTCGCACATCCTGGGCACAAGCAGAGTTCACTTCACAAACCTGTTTCCGATCCATATCTTCTTTCAAAAGCGATAATATTAATAGAGCTGAATGTCCCTCATTCATATGGTATGCCCGGAAGTAGTTGTGCCACATAGCGCGAAGCAAGGCGATGCCGCCCATTCCAAGTACTATTTCCTGGCAAAAACGGTAGCGGCTGTCTCCTCCGTATAGATAATCGGTCAGAGACTGGTCCCAGTCTGAGTTTTCTGCCACAGCAGTATCCAGCAAATAGACTGGCACGGCGTGGCCCTGGATGCCTTTAATAGTGTAAAGCCAGGCGCGGATTTGAACTGTGCGGCCCTCAATAGTAACAGTGCTCGATGCCGGTGACAATGTAAGGTGATCAGCCGGATTCCAGTTCACTGGTCTTTCACTCTGATTCCCATGAGCGTCCAGGCGTTGTTCAAAATAGCCCTTGCGGTTAAGCAAAGTTATGCCTATCACGGGCAGTCCCATATCAGCGGCGGCTCGCAGCGTATCGCCTGCCAGGACACCCAGGCCCCCGCTGTAGGTTGGTATAGATGAATCCAGGCCTATTTCCATCGAAAAATAGGCTACCGTATTGAGGCCGTTAACAGTGGTGTTTTCTGAAATAGCCAAAGTCGTCCCTCCGGAAAAATTTTACCATGGTTGGCTTGGTGAGAGCATTTTAGTTCACCAGCCTTGAAAATGCAATAGATCGGATGTTAAATCACTCGTTTATATTATAGAGCATAATGATTATAATATAGAGGATGTAGTATATTTATTAAATAAATGTAATATTGAAAGGATATGAGAAGTGTTGGATCAAACTCTTACATCCAAGATACCGGAACGCATCTACAGGCTGGATGAGTTAGCCCATAATATCTGGTGGAGTTGGTATCCCCAGGCGCGGGATGTTTTCAGGATGCTTGATTATCCTCTCTGGAGGGCCAGCGGGCATAATCCGGTCAAGCTGCTTTTTGAAACGACTGCCGAAAAACTGCAGGCCGCTGCCGAAGATCCTGCTTTTTTAGCAGTTTACGATGCTGTCATTTCCACTTTTGATGCCTATATACAGAACCCGGCGACATGGTTTGCCGGTAATTATCAAAAAGATTTTCCCGGTCCTATAGCCTATTTTTCGATGGAATTTGCGCTGCACAGTTCTTTACCCATGTATGCCGGTGGTCTGGGTGTTCTGGCTGGAGATATCTGTAAAGAGGCCAGCGATCTTGGCTTGCCTTTGATCGGGGTAGGTTTCATGTATCCCCAGGGCTATTTTCACCAGCACATTAATGCAGATGGCTGGCAGCAGGAAATCTACCAGCACCTCAGTTTCCAGGGAGCGCCAATTCGGCAGGTCCTCTCTGTCCGGGGTCAGCGGTCTATCGCTCAGGTAGTCGTGGCTAACCGTATTGTTTCTCTTGCCGTCTGGCGGGTGAAGGTAGGCAGAGTCAGCATTTATCTTCTGGACACTGATGTAGAAGGCAATACTTCGGAAGACCGCCGGCTGTCAGAAAGGCTGTATTCATCTGATCCGGTATTACGTATTCAACAGGAGATCATCCTGGGCATCGGCGGCGTGAGAGTGCTGCGTGCTCTGGGCATCAAGCCTGCCATCTGGCACGCTAACGAAGGACATTCCGCTTTTATGGGCCTGGAGAGATTACGCGAAATGGTTTTGGAAGGGCAGTCGTTTGAAAAAGCTTTATCCGCTGTACAGGCTGTAACCGTTTTTACCACGCACACACCTGTTGCCAGCGGACACGATGTATTCACCCAAAGCTTGATGGATAAATACTTCGCGGATTACTGGCCGTCATTAGGAATAGACAAAAAACAGTTCATGGCTTTAGGCCAGTCAGACAGTCACGGACAGCACGGTTTTAACATGACTGCCCTGGCCTTAAATACCTCTAAACAGCGAAATGCCGTCAGTCGTTTACACGAGATGGAGACCCGCAAAATGTGGCAGTCGGTCTGGCCAGGTACACCTGTAGAGCAGGTGCCAATTACCCATATTACTAACGGTGTGCATGTCCCAACCTGGATTTGCTACGAACTGGTTGAATTGTTTGATAAGTACCTGGGCAAAGACTGGGCTGAAAAGCAGGACGATCCCGGCTTCTGGATGCGCCTGCTGGATGTACCGGATAGGGAAATCTGGACAATTCACCGTTCCTTAAAAAGCCGATTGATGGAAGTTATTATGGGCCGTGCCCAGCAGCGCTGGCTGGATGGCGAGGTGACAGCCCAGCAGGTTTTAACGATGGGGGCTTTACTCAACCCACAGGCCCTGACCATCGGATTCTCCCGTCGTTTTACCGGTTATAAAAGGCCAGCCCTGATCTTGCAAGATACGGAGCGTCTTAAAAAAATCGTTAACAACCCCTGGAGGCCGGTGCAGATAGTTTTTACGGGTAAGGCTCATCCGGCCGACTTCTCAGGAAAACAGTCTATCCATAATATTTGTACAATCGCCCGGGACCGCGAATTTCAGGGTCGTATAGCTTTTGTGGAGGACTACGACATGCATCTGGCCCGCTATCTGACTCATGGTATTGATGTCTGGCTCAATAACCCCCTGAGGCTTCAGGAGGCCAGCGGCACCAGCGGTATGAAAGCTGGAATCAACGGCGTTATTAACATGAGTGTGCGGGATGGTTGGTGGGAAGAAGGTTATAATGCTCGCAACGGCTTCGCCATCGGTGCTAACTGGGAGTCCGGTATTACCGCCGACCAGGATAGGGATGATGCCGAGTCTATCTACCGCTT
>CAITCX010000288.1 GCA_903890885.1 uncultured Dehalococcoidia bacterium | reverse complement strand
TTGGTTTTATATACTTCAACGGAGCGCGGTCCGTCTCCTAAAAAATTGGTGATTTTATCCCGGTACTTCCGTTCCAGTGCTTTACGCCTGTTTTCCTGATTATCGCAGCAATGTTCTAATTCAAAAAACGGACTGTCTGGTTCCATAAGGGATTCATAATCCATATCGTCGAAAGTCATGGCCATTCACTTCCTTAATAAATTCAACGGTCACCAGATCAAAGTTTTAATTGGATTTGAATCAAAAGGTCGTCAACGGAGTAACGGCTCGATCTCTTCAAACCACAACCCGGCAAAGACCGTCCACCGCTCCACGAAATTATGCTGTGTATCGATCTGCACAAAAACAAACGCCGAGTCTTTATAGCCGACAACGGGAAAATTGCTGAGAAGTTCGTCAGAGACCTCTGGATTCCTTGAAACAAAAAAGTTGCTTTTCCGGTAGAGCTTGTTTTTAGCAAGATATTCCAGTTCGGGTGTCTGCCCCTGCTGCCAGCAGTCCCGGAAATACCGCAGCGTTGCCTGACCAAAACCATTCTGAACTCTGGGTACTACTATCTTTTCCAAAATACCAGTGATACCCAGCTCGACCAGCAAATCCCGGTTAATCCTGGTATAAATGGGATTGCTGCCTGCTGAGTAACCGCCGAGTAATCCCATACCTTGTAGTTCTTTAAGCCGACCTTTCTTGTTTTTGGCCTGCAGAACGTTCCAGAGGAAGGGATCGGCATTAATAAAATACCTGCTTAGTTTGTCGGCTTGCTCCATGGGTATATCCATCAGCTAAGTCCTCCTTATAGCAACGATTATGCCCCCCATAAATGCCATTAAACAATAGTTTATCTTAAATGTCAATACAGATTGTATGTAATTGTAATATTATTAATGATATACAGATTGATATAACAATAGCAGTTAAAACGGATGTGCACACGATTGGGATGAAAAGTCAGGAGAATTTACTCCAGTAAGGTTCTTTCAGAGTTTTTGATGGCGGACATGGCAAATCTATCTATTGTATTGTGTTTTAAAAAGTCATAATATTAGCCTGAATGATATACTTGTATGACCAGATGAATAATTTAGTCTATTATATTAGAGAGGGTATATATGAAGATCAATAAAAACTCGGCTGCCAGTCTTTCAACAACAGCCGATATTAGCCCGGAGAAAAGTATTCAGAGTAACAATGATCTTAAAAAGGAGATGACTAACATGCCTACCTCACAGAGAAAAGACCCGTATAATAAATACAATTTTGTGGTTGAAATTGACGGCATAGTGCAAGCTGGTTTTATGGAATGCAGCGGCCTGGAATCAAAGACCGAAATAATCCGGTACAGAGAGGGAAGCGACAGCAGAAATTCACCCAGGTTGCTGCCAGGTATGAATACATATGCAGGTATTTGCCTAAAAAAGGGCGTGACTGATTCCAAAGAATTATATAATTGGCGCAAAACCGTAATCGAAGGACAGATTTTGCGGAAGAACGGCTCGATTATTTTACACGACAATAAACACCAGGAAGTTGCACGCTGGAATTTCATTGAAGGCTGGCCCAGCCGGATGACCGGTCCTCAGCTTAATGCCATGGGCAATGAGTTGGCCATCGAAGAACTGGAAATAGCCCATGAAGGTTTCGAGCGAGTTTAAAAATCCAGTGAGGTAGAAAATGGCCGAGGCACGAATTCCCGAGGTAATTGTTGATTTTATTTTTGAAAGTGGCCTTTTTCATATCGCGATAATAAATATAGGTGATGCCGCGGCTTATAAAATATCAGTAACTTTTAATCGTGAGATCAAAGGTTTGGGGGGCAGCAAAGCGGTTTCAAAAATGGCGCTTTTCCAGAATATTGAGTTTATGCCCCCTCAAAAACGAATTGCGACTTTCCTGGATACTTCAACTTCTTATTTTAGACAGCAGCAACCGACTGATATTGAAGCCACGATTAGATTCAGCGACAGCCAGGGTAAAAGCTATAAAAATATTATCAAGCACAATCTGAACATCTACAGGGACATAGGGTTTATCACCAGTTAGTTTTAAGGAATCTCCGACTACTGAAGCCAGTCGAATTTAGTGCCGTTTTCAGCCCAGTCGTAAAAACCAACGCCGCACATGCCATGTCCTGTCACGGATATACCATATATATGTGGCTTTGGGCTAGCCTAAAAGGGCAAAAGTACAAATGCCACTTTGAGTTTTTCCCCCGATCATTTTCTTGATTGTTAGGAATGAGCCGTCCGCAATACTCACTTAAAGTTTATAATGGAATAATGATTAAATTAATAAGATCATTATCGCTTTCCTTGTTTATTTTCAGTATGCTGGGATGGTTTTTTGTTGCTGCCAAGGTATGGACCAGCTCGAAGGAGTTGGGACAACCAACACACCTGACTTTTTGGATTAGAGAAGACACTTTCGGTTTTATTTGCTTCTTAATTTCGTTTTTCTCATTTTTTGTATGGACTTTTATTAAAAGCCCTATAAATAATAATAGAATCATGCTTGAAATATTAAGATCATTATCGCTTTCTTTGTTTATTTTCGGGTTCCTGGGATGGGTTTATATCGTCGGTAATTCATTCGGTCATCCGAAAACTTTGTCTCAACCGTTATCCCATCTTGTACTTTGGATCAGAGAAGACACCTTCGGTATTGTCTGCTTTCTGGTTTCGTTCCTCGCGTTTTTTATATGGGCCTTAACTAGACGAACAAGTAAATAGGCTGAGGTCTTTAAACTCAGAATCGCGTATCAGTAACTCTAGTCAGAGTGGCTATTGAAAGTGGGTTTTAAGCATGAGCCAGAGCGGAACGGGGTGTACTGCACCCACCCTGTCTTCATATCAATTTTTGTGGTAGAGTTGGGGGTTTGCTTCAACCTCGGTCTCCCCGTCCCAATTTTTACAGCTAAATCCTAAAAATATCGAAACTAACTTTACGTCCGATTCAAAAATCGAGCCTATTTTGTCTTTAGTGGAGACGGGTGAGCGTCGATCTCCATCGTACCCCGCTTTGTGGAGTTAAAAATAGGCCCTCACCCTGCTATAATGTAAGTGTGGATTGTAGTCTTATACGACCATCTAAAGGAGATGCTTAGATAAAGGCAAGGAGGATAAGAAAATGTCCAGCGTACAAATTGAAAACAAAATTCGTCCGTTGGTACTGGAAGACCTTGACGCTATCTTTCGCATTGACCACGAAATCAGGCGAAGAGGCCAGGCTGTCACTTACGCCAATCTAACTACCGAACATGTTTTTGGCATCGACAGGCACGTGGGCATCCTGGGAACGCCGCTTAGCTACGCAGACCTGATCAAAGGAGATATTTCAGAACTTCTGGAGTTTGGCCTGGTGGCTGAGGTTGAAAACCATGTGCGCGGCTTTGTCCTGGGCAGGATAGGGCATTGCAGCGACACAACCGCTGGTATAGGGACGATCGCCATTCTGGGTGTTCACCCGGATTATCAGCACAGGGGCCTCGCAGGTCATCTAATGAACGGACTGTGTGAGACATACCGTTCCAAAGGCATCAAACGGGTGCGCGTAAACGTGGACAGACGCGACAAGCTGATGACCGACTTCGTTGAGTACATGGGCTTCGGCGTAGGCCACCTTATCGATTACACCAAGGTCTTAACATGAAGAGATTGACCATGATAATAAAGCATTAACAGGAAAAGGCACGATAGGCCTTCAAACCAAAGGAGGGTCAATATTTTTGCTTGATAAAACAACCACATGAGGAGAAAAAAGATGAAAATTGAATTAAGTGAAGACGAGCTAATGTTAATGGACATGTTGCTTTCCAAGGAAGAAGCTGAACTCAAAATTGAGGTCCACCACTGCAAAAACTACAGCTATAAAAATTACCTGAAAGAGTGTGAAGGGCAAGTGGGTACGGTGCTGGCCAAAATAAGAGATGCAGTGGCAGTTAAAGCGTAAATAGCTGATGGAAACGAGGCAACAGATTTTTTTAAATGAGAGAAACTAAACAGCCTGGCTTAACCAGGTATGGTAAAAGGACAAACAGGTCCTGGCGTTGAAACCGCCCGCTAAACTGTAACCGTTTTTTCGCCTCAACTACGAGGAGTGCCTTAAACAAAATATTGCAGCTAGATGTCAGATTAACGTCTGACTCCATCGCCACAGAACATTCTAACACGTAAAAGAACTTCAAACGTTGGCTATTCGATTTTTATGTAAAATGCCCAGATTTTACTGGAGATGAAAGCATGACGACCTTGCTGCCCTGGGCAACATTATTCTGAATAATTCAAACGCTTTCAATAACCCCCATAAGGTTCATCCGGAGTCTGTTTTCCAGCACGTCTGGCACTTTTATGCATAAGCCGAAAGAGAATTTCCCCTATAACTTTTCTCTCACCAGGTGTAGCTATGTTCCATAAATCTTTGATCAGACTGTTCTCCTGAGACACAACAAGTAACCTCCCGGAAAGGAATTGGCTGGCTTTTTTAGAATCTATTTCCAGAGATTTGTCGGGAAAGGTGATTTTATCTGTAGTTTTAGCAGCCTGATCTACTTTGCTGATCCATTGGTCCCAATCAACTAAGAAATCCCTCTGGCTTAGACAGTTAGTCATTACTTTCATAAGTATGCCTCCTCAAAGTATATTTTTTAACCCTTTACTCCACCACCTTCTCACCCTCTCCAGGGGTTTGAAAGTGATATAAAACATACTTTCAGTCTTTTTGGTTATTTATCTACCATCCTTTACATTATAGTACCGGATTAAAAATAGGTTTGATTAACGCATATCGAAGGCGGTGATAAAGTTGACATTAATGGCGGTTGAAATTAACAATCAGAACTATATCAAAAATTGTAAATCTAGAAACACACACAAAACCAACCGTGTCGTGCGCTCAATAAGGAACCTATTCCGCCCTAAAATGCACAATACAACACGGTTAAGGCACCCTGAAGAGTACTATTGCTGCTATTTTTTTACTAAAAAGGTGGGGGACGGCATTGACGTCGTCAGTAAAATAGAGCATTCTACCAAGAAAGCAGCGGCTAACATGCTGATGGAGCTGGGAATGTCGGCTTACATGGGCAGTAAAATCACCAAAAGCATCCAACGCGGTGATATTTCTGCGGAACCTGATCAAAAAGCAGAACGCACCTGGTTTAAAAGGGTAATGCGTAAGAGAGCCAGGGAGCAGGGTAATGACATTTCAAAATTCATCTAACTGCGCACTGACCTGGTTGGGAATTCGTCCCGCAATTTTATTCCGATACAGTGGTTCTGGTAAAACTAATTGAAGTCGATTTTCGCTACCGCCCCGGCGCCTATCCCGGAAAAATAACATGAAAAAGGCCGGCAGCCTGTCGTCTGCCAGCCAATTCCATTTGCAACTAACCTTTCTGAGCTATTGTCGCGGGAGGCGAAGCCCTCGACTAATGTATCTATATATTAGCATCCGCCTCTTCACAGGAAGGTAACAATCCTGCCTTCTATTCTCACAAAAAACTAACAAATAACCAGGGTGTTATCCGATATTAAAAAACCCCAGTATTTAACGCTGTTCAATCAATTTGGGGAAGGGAATATTCAGGTCTTTGTCATCGGACGGAGATTCGATTTTCAGTTCCTCTATCCAGGCCATTCGCATAGACCATAAGAACATAGCCAGGCTTCACAGGTTAACCAACAGGGCATGGTTAAGGCCTCGGGTGATGTTCAGGCTATATTCACGCCTGATGTCACAGATAATTCAATAAATTCGTGCGTTGCATATGGTTCTCCAGTACCAGGTAATAACGCCGATGAGCAAAGGCCTGATGGGTACGGCCAATCCGAATGCCGAATTGCCAAAGATGCTTTATCCCTCCGGTAAAAACCTTACCCGGTGAGGAAGATGCTTCCGGGTTAATGACAGGATGATTAAGATCGTTAACAGCTAAGTCTTCAACGGAGACCTCGGCAGGGTTATGGGGTTGAACTTGAAGGTCAGAAAATCCTCGTCCGTTATGACGAGAGAATGATTGATTGCGGCTGGAAGGAGCTGGATGAACCAGTGCTGGCCTATGCCATTTCGATCCATAAATCTCAGTGCAGTGAATATCCGGCTTTAGTGGTTCCCTATTTTAACCCAGCATTACATCATGCTGCAGTGGAATCTTCTTTATACTGCCATAACCCGGGCAAAGAAACTGGTAGTGCTGGTGGGCAACCGCAAAGCCATGGCTATAGCCATCAGAAATAACAGGGTGCAGCGCCGGTATACCGCCTTTGTGCAAAGTCTGATGTTATCGATATCAGTAAACGGCAATGATCAAATATCTTTTCGAGGCGCTCTTTTCTGATTTAGTTAGAATCCCCTTGACTGGAGCCGGTGGGACAACAGGTAGAACCGGCAAGACATTCGATATGGTCTTCAAACTAAGCCAAAGGATGCTGTGATTCTGATTTTATGTATACCCGCATTTCATTGCTAAGGTAAAATACACTGCTGAAATATCTGCACTGACAGTCCAGGGAATATTTTCAAGGGATATTTACAAAACCATGGAGCAAATACAATAGAATATAATCAGGTATGTTCAATAAATAAAAATTATAACAACTTTTTAGGTCAGGTCACCATGACACAAATAGAACGAGTCTTGGGTTAACGGAGTAAGAGAATGTCAATACCCTTTTTTACTAATTGGAAGGTGAAGATGCCGCTCCGTAAAAAGCTAAGATTGGCTTTACGGAATAATTGGATCAAGATCAGCAAACGGCAAAGCTGTTGCGGACATCCGGGTGAGCCGGGGTGCTGACAGGCGACGATATTGCCTCCCGGTCAGGGAGACGAAAAGAGTAACCACCACCATTAGATGAAACATAGTGACACCAACCAACGTAAATGCCAATGACTTCGTGCACTAAATTAAAAGCCCGCCCCTATTTCAAAGCGGGTTTTTTAGTTTTTGGAAGAAACTATCAAAAAAGAGAGGACTTAGTGAGATTTGGCGTGTATAATATGGCCTTAGATAGTCTTGATTTCAACCGGAAAGATAAATATTCTTTTTAATAGGGACGCGAAGAATACCCATTTTGAAGTAAGCATTTTATTATTTTCACCTGTTTTGACATACTGTTGTCAAAGAAATGAAATATGATGTTTTGTGGCTACAAGTCGGGTGTTCAACCGGAACAGTAGTTGTATATTATAATAAACCATTCAAAGTTTTAAAGAGGAAACTGGAGATATGTACAAGTAAAAACTTGATAAGGGAACAATATGACTGAGCTGACTCCAGGATTTTATGGCCACTCTAAAGAAGGTATGCCAGAATCTGGCTGGCAACCTCTTGAGGATCATCTTGTAAACGCGGCAAGAATATCCGAAGGGTTTGCTAAAGATTTTTCTGCCGGAGAGTGGGGCAGGTTAGCCGGGTTATGGCATGATTTAGGAAAATACTCAACCGAGTTTCAAAACCGCTTGCATGGTGATGCTGCGCCTGTTGACCATTCTACTCCCGGTGCCGTTTATGTTGAAAAACAAATCAGGTTGGGTAGAATATTATCCTATGTTATTGCCGGTCATCATACAGGTCTTCCGGACTGGCAAAGTGAAGATTCAGGCTCCACTGGCCTGGCTCAACGCCTTCAACAGGTTCCGTCGCCAGCCAGGATTCTGCTGTCGAAAGTGCCGCTGACTATATCAAACCCGGTAGTTCCAACCCAAAAACCTCAGCCTGGTACGGATGCAGCTTTCTGGATAAGGATGCTGTTTTCATGTCTGGTAGACGCAGATTATCTTGATACTGAAGCGTTTATGGACGCTGAGAGGTCATCGAACCGCACAGGGTATCCCCCGCTTGTTGAATTGTTGCCTTTATTCACAACGTATATGGCCGGTTTGACAGCATCCTCAAGGAAAACACCTGTTAATGATCTGAGGAGAAACATATTTAATCAGTGCCTTGTCAGGTCATCCGATCCTCCAGGCATATTTACGCTTACAGTACCTACCGGGGGTGGTAAAACACTGTCTTCTATGGCATTTGCGTTGCACCATGCCCTTAAATATCATAAAAAACGTATTATCTATGTCATCCCTTATACCAGTATCATAGAGCAGACCGCAGACCAGTTTCGCAAGATATTCGGGGAAGCTGTTGTCGAGCACCATAGCAATCTGGATGTTCCTGGTATTAAAACAGATTTGTTCGATAAGCATTTGCTCGCCAGTGAAAACTGGGATGCTCCTGTTATCGTTACTACTTCGGTTCAATTCTTTGAGTCCCTATTTGCAAGCAGTCCCGGTCGGTGCCGGAAGTTGCACAATATCGTTGACAGCGTAGTCATCCTGGATGAAGCCCAG
>CAITCX010000287.1 GCA_903890885.1 uncultured Dehalococcoidia bacterium | reverse complement strand
TTTCCGGATACTACAGTTATCGGAGGTCTCGATCAATATTTACACAACTGGTTAGCCAAAATGGCTGCCTCGGGACTTCCGGCTTCGGTTTTAATACAATTCTCCGGTGTCTGTCCACCAACACTACGTTATTCAGCTCTTAGTCAGATGCAACGCCGAAAATGGGCTGAGCAAATGCGAGTATGTCTAATTCATTCGGAAATTCCTGTAAATACACCTATTGCGCCCCAACGAAAAGCCGATGCCGCTGCAAATATAATTAAACCTGTAAAAACCCTTAAAACCCCGTCCCTGGGTAAAGTACCTGTTCCTGGGTTCACGCTAGAAGTACCTGTCACTTCGGTTAAGGGCATCAATGCAGTTCTGCAAAAACGCTTTCTGAAGTTGGGAGTGTTAACTGTACGGGATCTTCTTTATTATTTCCCCAACCGGCATATGGACTATAGTCAAAGAACTTTTACTAATAATCTTGTTGTCGGGCAGGAAAATACCATCATCGCCAATATTTGGGATGTCAGGGAAGTTTCCTTCGGCAGTCGCCGCAGCGCTGAAGCCACAGTAGGAGATGAGACAGGCAACGTCAGAGTGGTCTGGTTTAATCAGTCCTATCTGGCCAGGAGTTTGAAAACCGGTTCGAAAGTTGTTATTAGTGGACGTGTGACGGTTTTTGGTGGAATGCCGGTTTTCGAGTCTCCTGAATGGGAACCCTATGAAGAAAAAGACCTGGTGCACACCGGACGGCTAATCCCGGTTTACCCGTTGACACAGGGTTTGAGTCAGCGTCAGGTCAGGCGCATCATCAACCCGGCTATTTCACAGTGGATCGGACAACTTTATGAGTTCTTGCCGGAAGAACTATTAAAACGACTGAAACTCCTGGATATTCAGACTGCTATCCGTCAGGCACACTACCCTGATGATGAATCCATGAAAGATGCCTCCAGAAAACGGTTGGCTTTTGATGAGTTGTTTTTGTTGCAGTTGGGTGTGTTGCAAAATAAACAACACTGGCAGAAAAGTCAGCCTGGGCACGCTATTACAACCAATCGTCCTGAATTAGATAGGTTACTGGCATCTCTGCCTTACCAATTAACCGTAGCACAGAAATCAGCACTTCAGGCTATCCTGAATGATATCGGCCAGGCCAGGCCAATGTCTCGTCTTTTACAGGGAGAAGTTGGCAGTGGTAAAACTATTGTAGCTACAGCTGCTTTGATATTAACTGTGGCTGACGGGTTTCAGTGCGCGATGATGGCTCCCACCGAAATACTGGCTGAGCAGCATTTTAAAACGATCCGTCGAGTTCTTTCTCAGGTGGCTACCGAGGTAGGGGACGGTATGGTTTACACTTTCTCAGGGTTTCTTGCTAAACCTATCACTGTCGCCCTCTTAATCGGCGATTTTAGCCAGTCTAAAAAGCATAAACTCCAACAACGCATAAGTTCAGGCGAAATAGATATTGCCATAGGTACCCATGCGCTTATTCAGAAAGACACGATTTTCGATAAATTAGGACTGGCGATCGTGGATGAACAACACCGTTTTGGGGTCGAGCAGCGCTCTATTTTGAGGGGAAAAGGTACCAATCCGCACGTGCTGGTAATGACTGCCACGCCTATTCCTCGCACTCTGGCTTTAACGCTGTATGGTGATCTTGATCTTACAGTCATCAATGAGCTGCCGCCAGGCAGGCAAATTATAAAAACGAGGTGGCTGAGACCCGACCAAAGGCAGTCGGCATATAATTTTGTCAGACAGCAGGTGTCAAAGGGTCGGCAGGCTTTTATCATTTGTCCACTGGTTGAAGAATCGGAATCTATACAGGCCAGAGCGGCAGTATCTGAATTCGAACAGCTTTCTCAAGAGGTTTTTCCTGAATTTCGCTCAGGTTTGTTGCACGGACGCATGTCTTCACAAGAAAAGGATGATGTCATGCAAAAATTTAATTCCGGCGACATGGATATTCTGGTCTCTACTCCCGTAGTGGAAGTCGGCATCGATGTTCCCAATGCCACGGTAATGTTGATAGAGAGCGCCGACCGTTTTGGCTTATCTCAGTTGCATCAGTTTAGAGGCAGAGTCGGAAGAGGGACTGAACAAAGCTATTGCATGCTAATGGCCGAGAAACCCTCCGAGATCGGCAAAGCTCGGTTGGATCTTATTGAAAAAACCAATAACGGCTTTATATTAGCGGAAGAGGATCTCAAGTTAAGAGGACCCGGAGAATTTTTCGGCACGCGTCAGAGTGGTTTGCCTGATCTTAAAATGGCTAGACTTTCAGATGTACCACTTCTGGAATTAGCCAGAAATGAAGCCATCCGGTTATTTAAGACCGACCCAGACTTCGCTAAAACCGAAAATAAAAAATTGTCCATTGAGTTGGGCAGGATCTGGCATGGATCTTCAAGTGAATCCAGTTGAAAACTATTGCTTTTTATTATTATCCGAAAAGCGTTATCGTAGCAAAATAGTTATCACGCCGATATACCACTTGTTTATTCTTTTTCTGAAGAAGCCTTTTCACAGGAATTTTTGCCTTTCTTGTGCCTTTCATAGAAAAACAGGAGAGTTGGAAAGAGAAGGCCGAAACCAATAGAGATCAAAATAGTCCATACTTCAGGAATTTCGATATATTTGACGATCAACTTGTCTTTTAAAATCATTTCCATGCCAACATAGCTGATTACGGCAGCCCC
>CAITCX010000286.1 GCA_903890885.1 uncultured Dehalococcoidia bacterium | reverse complement strand
GTTTTCCGATAGCAAGGAGATAATCGGTATCGTAGATGTGCTGGAGAATAAAGATGCCCTGAAGGCTCTGTTGCCGGAGGTGCCTAACTGGGATGGAGTGCATGTACTTATCGGGGGGGAGAACAGAGAGGATACGATGAGGGGCTGCAGCATGGTTCTGACGTTATACGGAATCCCGGGCGAGGTTAAGGGAGCGCTTGGTATTATAGGCCCAACGCGTATGCAGTATAGCAGGGCGGTATCTTCGGTGCGGTATTTGAGTTTAATAATGAGTAACCTAGTAGGTGAACTGCATAAAGGTAAGCAATAAATTTATGGGTGCGATAATGGATGACAACCGAATTATGCCTGAGGAAGGGGACGAAGGGTCTGAATCGTCCGATATGGCAAATGGGCGAGAGAAAGCGATTGAACTGGAAGATGAGGATGTGGAGGCGTTGAAGAAAGCATTTGCCGAAGAAGAAGCAAAGGCGGGGAAGTACCTGGCGAATTGGCAGAGGGCTCAGGCTGATTTTATAAACTACAAGAGGCGTACAGAACAGGAGAAGGGGGACATCGTCAGGTTGGCCAATGCCGGGCTTATCCTTAACCTTCTGTCGGTTGTCGATGATATGGAACGAGCGCTGGACCATGTTTCGGATAAACTCGCCGGATCCAAGTGGGTGGATGGAATAGTCCTTATATATCGTAAGTTTATGGCGATACTTGAAGCAAACGGCGTCAGCGAGATGAAGGCGCTTGGTGCGCAGTTCGATCCGTCTCTGCATGAAGCTGTGGTGCATGTTGAAGGGGAGAGCGATAAAGTTATCGCGGTTGTACAGAAAGGATATATGTTAAATGACAGGGTTCTTCGTCCTGCGATGGTGAAAGTGGGCAATGGTCGGGATTCTACTTTAGGTGATAAGCCCGTTGAAGATGAATAGAGAATTCGTTCAGATAGAAAAAGCAATTATTCATATTATGGAGGTGTAGAAATGGGAAAGGTTATAGGGATAGATTTAGGGACAACATTTAGCGAGGTGGCGGTGCTGGAAGGAGGTGAGCCCGTAGTAATTACTAGCTCCGAGGGCAGCCGCCTCGTTCCCTCGGTGGTAGCAATTAATAAAAACGGGGAGCGCCTGATAGGCCAGATAGCACGACGGCAGGCGATAACAAATCCAGAGAACACTGTCTATAGTATCAAGCGCTTCATGGGGCGCAAGTGGGGGGAACCGGCTGGACGTGAGCTTCCCGTTGAGGAAGACGCCAAGCGCAAGACCTATAAGGTGACTCGGTCACCCAATAACGACGTACGTGTCCTCATGGGCGGTAAAGAGTACAGCCCACAGGAGATTTCCGCCATGATATTGCAAAAGCTAAAGGCTGATGCCGAGGCTTACTTGGGTGAAAAGGTGACCGATGCCGTCATCACCGTTCCTGCTTACTTCAACGATAGCCAGAGGCAGGCGACCAAGGACGCAGGGGCTATTGCTGGGCTCAATGTGCTGCGCATCATTAACGAGCCTACCGCCGCCTCTTTAGCTTACGGACTGGACAAGAAGGAAGAAGAGAACATTGCGGTTTATGACCTCGGTGGCGGAACCTTTGATATATCTATTCTTGGGATTGGTGGAGGCGCCTTCCAGGTGAAAACCACCAGTGGTGATACCCACCTTGGTGGGGACGACTTCGACCAGCGGATTATGGACTGGCTGGTCACTGAATTCAAGAAAGACCAGGGCGTCGATCTCAGCAAGGACAAGATGGCGCTCCAGCGTCTCAAGGAAGCGGCAGAGAAGGCCAAGATAGAGCTCTCGACCGTCCAGCAGACCGAGGTGAACCTTCCCTTCATAACCGCTGATGCCAGTGGGCCCAAGCACCTTAATATTACGCTAACCAGGGCTAAGTTTGAACAACTGGTCATGGATCTCGTGGAAAGGACTATCCAACTCTGCATCCAAGCATTTGAGGCTGCCAAGAAAGGCTCGGCTCCCATTAACCAGATTGACGAAGTTCTTCTGGTAGGTGGCCAGACCAGGATGCCTCTGGTGCAGGATAAAGTAAAGCAGTTCTTCGGCAAGGAGCCGAACAAGAGTGTCAATCCGGATGAGGTGGTGTCCGTGGGCGCGGCGATACAGGGAGGGGTGCTTAAGGGAGAGGTCAAGGATGTTCTGCTCCTTGATGTTACACCGCTGACGCTGGGTATTGAAACACTTGGTAGTGTAATGACTCCGCTTATACCTAGAAACAGCACTATTCCGACGACTAAAAAGCAGGTGTTTTCGACCGCATCCGATGGACAGACTGGTGTGGAGATACATGTTCTACAAGGTGAACGCACCAAAGCCAATGATAACAAAACTCTTGGCCGATTCATGCTTGATGGAATAGTGCCTGCTCCGCGCGGCATGCCTCAGATAGAGGTTTCATTCGATATCGATGCCAACGGCATTGTAAGTGTCAAGGCGCAAGATAAGGGTACAGGGAAAGAGCAGAAGATAGTAATAACTGCTTCTAGCGGCCTCTCCAAGGATGAGATTGAGAAGATGAAGCGGGAAGCGGATATGCACGCCTCCGAGGATGCGAAACTGCGTGAGGAAGTAGAGATTAAGAATACCGCGGATACCATGGCTTATACTGCCGAGAAAACACTGAAAGATCAGGGGGACAAAATACCGGCAGATCTGAAGCAGAAGACTGAAGATAAAATCAAGAGCGTTCGTGATGCGATCAATGCAAACAACGTCAATGATATAAAGAGAACCATGCAGGAGCTCTCTGATATACTGCAACAGATCGGTGCTGCGGTGTACCAGCAGGGGCAGCAGCAGCAAGGTCCCGGCGGCGGAACGCCTCCTCCACCACCTCCGGACGGAAATAAGCCACCGGATGACGGAACTGTCGAGGGCGAGTTCCGCGAGGTTTAATCGAATCGATATGTAATGGTGAAGAAGGGCGGGGCACATGTGTTCCGCCCTTCGCTATTTCGGATAGGTGATTTTACTGACGTTTGTTCGTATTGACTGCATAGTAGCGCTTTGATATACTTCAGGCAGCTTGAAAAAGGATAGAATTTAAATGGCATACGCAAGCATCACAGGGTGGGGGAAGTATCTGCCGGAACGCGTGATGAAGAACAGCGAACTGGAAAAGCTGGTGGATACTTCGGACGATTGGATTGTGACCCGTACCGGCATCAGAGAGCGTCATATTGTAGGCGATGATGAAGCCACGTCAACCATGGCTGTGGCAGCAGGGAAGAAAGCCCTGGAAGTAGCTGGGCTTCAACCGCAGGATCTCGATCTGATCATTCTGGCTACCTGCAGCCCCGATAGGATAGTGCCAGCCTCAGCGGCATATGTACAGCATGCTCTCGGAGCCAGTAAAGCCGCTGCTTTTGACGCGATGGCGGGGTGCAGCGGTTCGTTATATGCCTTGGTCACTGCTTATCAGTTCATAACCTCCGGAGCTTACAAGAACATACTGGTGGTCGGCAGCGAGTCGCTTACACGGGCGATCGATTGGACCGATCGTTCTACCTGTGTGCTTTTCGGCGATGGGGCCGGCGCTGTTGTAGTGCAGGCCAACGAGCATTCCACCGATATGCTGAGCTTTATTCTCGGGAACGATGGAAGTGGTGCGGACCTGCTTTACGCGCCCGGGCCCTGCGGCAAACTGACAAATGGTATTACCAATGGGCATTACTACCTGCATATGGATGGGAGTGAGGTGTTCAGATTTGCGGTAAATACACTTGTCGATGTAGCGAAGCAGGTTGTAGCTGCCGCAGGGCTTAAGATATCCGATATTGATTTGCTTATCCCGCATCAGGCCAACCAGCGTATAACCAAGGCGGCGATGAAGACATTACATCTTTCCAGCGAGAAGGTTTTTGTGAATCTGGACCGCTATGGTAACCTGTCAGCGGCATCGGAGATGGTGGCGTTGTGCGAGGCGGCGGAGCAGGGGAGGATCAAGGAGGGCGATCTGGTCGTCCTGGTAGCCTTTGGCGCCGGATTGTCCTGGGCTTCCATGGTATTGCGCTGGCAGCCAAAGAGCTAATACTGCATAGTTTCCGCATCCGCTGCTGTTTTTACCTCTCAGTGTATCTTTCGTAAGCATCTCATAGGGAAGACTGTTGTATATTTACGTGATTCGATTGTCAACCTGAATTAAAATAGCGGTTGACAAGTAGCTATACGCTCGTTTAAAGTATTAGGAGTCGTGTCAGTTATGGAAGCCTTTTTGCTATCAGGTAGAG
>CAITCX010000285.1 GCA_903890885.1 uncultured Dehalococcoidia bacterium | reverse complement strand
GACCGTCTCATGAAAGACCCCAGTTACAAAGGCATGCAGCGACAAAATCCTTTGGGTAATGCTTTCCCTATCTTAATTTTTCATGCGCTTGAGTTGTTAGGGAATAAAAATATTCAATATGAAAGAGAAGTATCAGCTCAAACAATTTTCCCTGGCGTAGTTGTTCCAGGGCGCAGCGATAATGTGAAAATTGATATAGTAGCTCGGAGTAGCGGCCGCGTTAGGGCAATCCTATCCTGCAAGTGGAGCCTGCGCCATGACCGACTTAATGATATTTCTAATGAATGTCCCACTTATAAGGCAGCAGCCTCCTGGACCCGGTCGACGATCGACTATATCGTAATGACAAATGAATTTGACCCGGCGCGGTTAAATAAACTTTTAGAGGACTCGTGTGTTGACGCTGTGGTACATGTCCACAAACCTTTACTGACTTCAGTTTGCAGTCTAAATTCTCGGATTGGTGAGATGTTAGATTTAACGGAGCTTGTTGAACGAAGTCAAAAGTGGTGACCAAAGATAATTGAAATTAGATTGGTGGATGTCTAAAATACGCGAAAACTGCCGGTGAAAGACATATTCCGTTTCTTGATCTTTGAAAGTCTTAATCACAAATGGATTATATAACGCTTCTCGTTTAACGTCAGGATTATAATTGCATACGCAGGTCAATATCCGATTGTAGTAAAACCACATTTACAAGCCACTTTGAGGATCACGCCCATCAATTAGTCTCCCGCAGTTGATTGTCCGATTTATCCTGCCCGCCGATTCAGAATTGTTAAATACGGTATTCATCCTTCTTCTTGGGTAAAACCTTCTATTCTATATATAGGGTAAGTGGGGGGAAAAGGGGGGTGAGAGAGATAATCATCCTCGCTTCAAATTTAACCAAAGACTTATCTATAACATAATCAGGTTTAACACCTTTTATCTTTAACGTTCAAAACTCATCACCTGAAGTCAACCTCCTTTCGTTACTCTATCTAACAGCCTGGTTAGAGTCTTTTCATAATCTATATCATAAAATCCCGGAAGATACTGCTGACGCACGGATATGAGGTATTTTATTTTCTGCTCGTAATCCAATTTTTGGATTCTCTCCACGAACTCTCGCTCGGAAGGTAAGGTGGAAATGGGAAATAAGGTGGGAGTGATAAATTTTAACGCCATGAGATAACTACCAATGGCTTGAGGTGACATCGCGGGTTCCCCTAAGGAATGATAAATTGTACTCATCTCCCAAAATCTAACCTCTATCACGGGAGATAATAACTCATCCCAAGAGGGCTCATGATGGTTCTTTAACGTCAGAGTATCATTAATATGGAACATTTGATCTCTCAGTAGTTCTCCGCTATATTCGTCCATAGATTGGGAGCTCTGTTGAAGAACGGCTGCATCCAGGTCACTAAAGTCCGGCTCTTTAATACCGGCGATTGAGTCTATTTTTTCTCGATAAGCGTAGATCTCTGACCAGGTGGCTAACATATTCGATTTATAAAATAGTTCCAGTTTTGGATTACTCACCATTTCAGGCAACAATTTGATACTATTTTTAAGTCCAAAAAGCCGGTTAAACCATCTGGCTTCTCTTACCGTTAACGGCCTGGATAAAAACTGCTTCCGGTGAACCTGGGCGCCAATCAGCCAGGGAATTACTTCGCCATCTATCATCTCGCGTCCCAGGGTAATGGTACTCCAGGTTTTATCCAGTGAATTATCACCGGAGCTGCGGGCTTTCGATATATATTTTATGGTAGTTTCGAAAGTCGGCGAGGTATATCCCTGGGCTTCAATTTGCGCTAT
>CAITCX010000284.1 GCA_903890885.1 uncultured Dehalococcoidia bacterium | reverse complement strand
TTACTTAACAAATGTTTTAATTGCGCCTCCATCATTATTTATACAGGAATACTGATTATAATATTATTGAGCAGAAATGATTGAGATTCGGCTGATTGCTGCATACGTGCAGGACTGTTAGCCTATCATTATTAGTAGGAGGCAGATTACTATGATAAGAGGTGTTTGCAAATGAAATTACTTATCGGTTTAGTGGCGCTATCTTGCATTCTGGTTCAAGCCTGTGCGCTGGGACAGAACCCGGATCTGGATGATCAAAACAGCGTGGATCAAATGAATAAGCAGATCCTTGGTGAAAAGAAAACCGAAGTAAACAGCTATCGGGGCCAGCCCTGGGCTACTTCGTCGCTTAATGATTCCAATAAGATAAAGTCTCTCTCTGCCGTTCGAGTGTCTTCGGCAAATGGCCAGTCATCCGACTACCTGGTTCAGGCCGATTCCTTCCTTAAGGAGGCAATGAACAATGATTTCTATCTCCTGAGCGTGGCACAGTTCCTTAGCAAATCCAGCACGGAAAAGAACTGGGCCATTGTGGACATTCGGCCGGCACAGCAATACCTTGGCGGCCACATTCCAGAAGCATTGAACATCCCCCTGGAAAATCTGATATCACAGATGGGCATGATTCCTGCTGGCCAGAAGGTTGCCGTCTACGACACGATTGATACCAATGCCGCATTTGCCGTCCAGACGCTGAGGGTCTATGGCGGTCGCGATGCATTTGTCATATCGGGCGGAATTGTCGCCTGGCAGGCCGCAGGGATGCCTGTAGTCACTTAGATCAATTCCAGAACATTACTACATGATGTGGGCTATCACTCAATAATTTTTTTTTCGATCGTAAAAGTTATAAACTTTAAAAAATATCTGTTTATGTATGAAGGATTTTGCAGGGTCGAGCATTACCTACTACGGTCTGGCTCGCGAAAGATTGATTAATAAATATCCCAGGCTGATCAGCGTACTCGTAATACTGGCTTTGATCTGCACTACCGGCCTGGCCTTATTTATCATATCCGATCTCGTCTCTTTTGCCTCTAATTCGGATCGTAATGGCTTTCTAGTCGATCTTGGTCTCAAGGGTCCGGAAAACGGCATCACACCCATGACGAACGTTACGGAGAAGAGCGGAAATATCAGCGCCAATTCTGATAATCTGAGCCGTCAGACCAAGGAACAAAGCCTTGCCAACCTATCGAAGATGAATACCTCGCTGCCATCCAGTCAGGCTGCAAAGGGAGGCGTTGCTGCAAGCAAATCATCCTCGGTTGTAAAACATCATAGTTCCTCTTCGTCGTCTTCTGCCAAGTCGGCAAAAAAAAGCAACGACAATAACAACCTGACAAATGAGACAGCATCGATGAACAATTCTCAAACATCCAATGACTCTATTATTGCATCCTTGCCCTCAGTTGCCGTTGGCCCTATCACCAATCCATCCAAGGACACCCCAGTAAGAGAGCCTGTATCAATAATTAAGTTCAAAACAGCGACTCTTAGCCCGAAATCTGATCAAGGCCCAAATTCGGATAACGGTGGAAATACCGCTAGCGCGACAGTCTCAGGTAATAGTAATAAAGCTCAAAGTTCAAAAGATGTAGGAACGAAGAGCGTTTCTTCGCAAAAGAGCAAAGTGACAGCCTCCAGCCAGGTCAAGAAAACGCAGGAAGCCAGAGCTAAGCAGAAAGCCAATAGAGATAGGATTGTGGCGAACATGAAGAAAAAAGCGGCTCAATCGCGGGCCAAAGCTACCCGAAAATAGCCTTGATAAAAACCTGTCCGCTATTAGATCAAACTCTGCAAAGAATCCTCGGCAAGGCGGATCTGCATAAAGGAATGCGTCCGCTATTTTTCAAATTTATCTCGTTGGGGTACAGGGGTAGAGAAGACCCCAGACTTCAGGCTGGGGATGAATCGTACCCCTGTCATGATTACTTTCGCTGCGCACTAATTGACTTAATATAGCATGGAACGAC
>CAITCX010000283.1 GCA_903890885.1 uncultured Dehalococcoidia bacterium | reverse complement strand
GAAAGCTCCGGCCGCTGCTATTTGCCTTGACACGCAAGCACTCTCACTTTATTCTTGCCGCAAACTGACTTATGTAAGCTGGCCATCAAACCCTGACCGGAGACAGCCACTTGAAAGAAAACCACATCATTAAATCTAAAAAACTTCACCTGCTCTGCGTCAGCTTTCTGGGCCTGTTTCTGGAATTAGCACTGATCCGCTACATCAATTCAACCGTTCAGATTGTAGCCTACTTCAATAACTTTTTAATACTTTCCGCATTCCTGGGACTTGGCTTTGGCAGTCTTTTTGTCCGCTACCGTTTGAACCTGTTCAGATTTTTCCCCTACATAGCGCTGGGAGTAATCGGTCTGATGACGTACCTGGATCGATTCGGATACCAGGGCCAAAACACCGACCTTATTTATTGGTTTCTGCCCGTCTCGGGTAATCAGCCAAGCATGCCGGTCGCCCTCGCCATCACGCTTGTGTTTTTCGCCAATTTCTTATTTTTTATTCCTTTGGGAGAAAGGCTTGGCTTGTGTCTGAGCTTATTTGAAAACCGCTTGCTCGCCTACAGCCTTGATTTGGGCGGCAGCATTTTGGGCGTAGCCGGATTTGCCTGTATGTCCTGGCTCCAGACAACACCGATCACCTGGTTTTCCTTTGCCGGGCTGCTTGCGTTCATTCTTCTTGCAGAGCAGTATCACAGGCGGTCTTTCTTCACTCAGGGAGTACCTGCCCTGCTTGCCCTGGCTCTTGCGGCTGCTTCGACCATGATTCCTCCCCAGGGCCAATGGTCACCGTATTACAAAATCACCTATTCTCCGTACTACCTGACTAATGCCGGCGCTACTGATTTTATTGGCTATTCAATTGCGGTGGATAAACTTCGTATTCAGGATGCTTTAAATTTCTCCCCCGCACTGGACAAATCAAATTTTTACGTATGGCTGGACTACTACCGGCTTCCGTATCACTTCAGAGAACCGGGGAGGGTTTTAATTCTCGGCGGCGGCTCGGGCAATGATGCTGCCATTGCCCTGCGCGAAGGCGCAGAGAAAGTCGACATTGTTGAAATCGACCCCGTAATCGGGCGGTTCGGCTACTCACTGCACCCCCACCAGCCCTACAAGGATGCAAAAACCCGCCTTATCACGGACGATGCCAGGGCCTATCTTCGGCGAAGCAGTGAAACATACGATTTGATCATAATGAACGCGCTGGACTCCCATCACCAGGCGCCGGGTCTCTCCACGCTTCGTCTCGAAAGCTACATGTACACCGTGGAATCGTTTCGCGATGTCCAGCGGCTCATGAAACCCGAGACCCTGTTTGTCGTTCATTTGTCCAGCACGCGGGCATGGATGGGGGAACGGCTGTTTTGGACCCTTACCGAGGCGTTCGGAAAAAAACCGCGTCTCTTCATGACAGCCGGCAGCCCTTTTATGTCCATTGCCTTTGCGTACGGTCCAGACGAGGTTCTTTCCAACGACCGTTTTCCCGGACAGGGCGGGCTCACCGAACTACCCACGCTCACGTCATCAACAGCAGTCACTCTGGCCACGGATGACTGGCCCCACCTCTACCTGCCGGACCGGCAGGTACCCGGCGTATACCTTTTGGTTCTTGGCATCATTGTCATCCTGACCTTCACGGCATTCCGCGCGGCAGGATCAATATCAGTAACTAAAAACCTCCAGATGTTTCTTCTCGGCGCCGGCTTTATGCTTCTGGAAACCCGCAGCATCACCAAGGCGGCCGTGCTTTTCGGCGCCACCTGGATTGTTAACGCTATTGTCATTAGTGGTATTCTGGTTGTGATCTTTGCAGGCAACCTGCTGGTCATGAGGAACAGGTGCCCTCACAAATATGTTGCTTATGCCGGTCTTTTTCTGAGCCTTTTACTGGGTTATCTGGTTGAGGTAAATTTCATACTTGACTACTCATTCTGGATGCGGGTGGTATTTGCCGGTTTCTGGCTGG
>CAITCX010000282.1 GCA_903890885.1 uncultured Dehalococcoidia bacterium | reverse complement strand
TGCATTATGACCCGGCAGAGGCTCTGGTAGATGGTGCCCAATCGATTTTGCCCGCAGAACTGGAAAGGACTATTAAAGCCTGTAATAGTATTCATGCCGTGGTTAATCAGCCGCGCAGCAAAAAATAAGGGGAAATTTGAGGCAGATAAAGGTTAATCTTCCACAGAATAGCTATGAGATACAAATAGGTCAGGGACTGTTTGAACAAGTTCCGGAGATCCTTATTGGCTTGGGGTTTAAAAGCAGGTTGGCGATCATCACCAATCCCCTGGTAGGCAGCCTTTACGGTGACCGTTTAAACGCTAATCTGGTTAAGGCCGGTTTTCAGACCGCTATTCTGGAAGTGCCGGATGGTGAGGCTTACAAATCGCTGGAACAAGCTGGGCATTTGTATTTACAGCTGAGTAAAATTCAGGCTGAAAGAACAACCCCCATTTTGGCTCTGGGTGGAGGCGTGATGGGAGATCTGGCCGGATTTGTAGCTGCCACCTTTATGAGAGGAGCGCCTCTGATTCATTTGCCGACCACTTTACTGGCACAGGTTGACAGCAGTATCGGTGGTAAGACAGCAGTCAATCATGCCGGGTTAAAAAACCAGATTGGCGTGTTTTATCAGCCCCGGCTGGTTTTGGCGGATGTTGATACGTTGCGGACCTTGCCGGAAATCGATGTAACTAACGGCCTGGCAGAGGTCATAAAATACGGTGTTATTCAGGATAAGGTGTTTTTTACCAGGATCGAACGCAGTCTCGCCGAAATCAAGTTACTGAGCTCAGGACTAGTTGAAGAGATAGTATCCCGCTGCTGTAGTATCAAGGCGCAGATTGTAAGTCAGGACGAAAAAGATCTGGGATTGCGTAATATCTTGAACTATGGGCATACAGTGGGGCATGCTGTGGAAACAGTTTCAAATTTCAAATGGAAACATGGACAGGCTGTTGCGGTTGGTATGACCGCCGCTGCTATTATTTCCAATCGAATGGGAATTCTCTCTGGATCGGATATGGAAGCAATAATCAGCCTTATCAAGAATGCCGGATTACCGGTCAAACTCAAAGATTTAGATCCAGCTAAAGTATTGCAGGCCATCCAGCATGATAAAAAGAAGATCGGCGGGCAGAGTCTGTTTATTCTGCCAGTGAGCCTGGGTGAAGTAGTTATCAACAATAAAGTCAGCCTAGCTCTGGTTGAGCAGGTACTAAGTGAAATAAATGAATAATCCGGCTATTTGCCTGAGTATAATCGAAAACAACCCGGTCGCTGTCCACAAAGTTGAAAAAGAGGTGGACTTCTTTGAATTACGTCTGGATATACTGGGTGATGCCTGGGGGAAGGTTGCTAAAGATTTAAATAAACCCTGGATTGCCTGTAATCGCAGCCGCGAAGAAGGCGGAAAGGGTGATTTAAATACAGGGAAAAGAATAGAAGCTTTGTTAGAAGCAGGCCGGGTTGGAGCTTCCATAATCGATTTAGAGTACAATACTGCAGGTTTAGCAGAAAAAGTTCAACAGATTAAGCAGTGTTCGCAGTGCCTGATATCATTTCATGATATGGAGACCACTCCGTCTTTAGACACGCTAAGGAAGATCGTGGAAGGGCAGATCAAAGCAGGAGCGGATATCTGTAAAGTGGTCACTACTGCAACCAAATTCGAGGATAATGTAACTATTATGAGATTGTTTACGCATTTTCCGGGGATAAAAATCACTGCTTTCGCGATGGGTGAGTTAGGCAGGCTCAGTCGCATTTTGTCACCCCTTTGCGGCGGCTATTTTACTTATGCCTGCCTGGAAGAAGGACGTGAAGCCGCGGCTGGTCAAATATCGGTGACAGAAATGAGACAAATTTATGGGTGTTTTAAACAATAGGCAATATAATTTTCCAAACTTAAAGAGCAATATTTTTAAAATTATGAGTAATTATGCAATATATGGCAAGACCAGGGTCTGCGGGATAATAGGCGATCCCATTGAGCATACGCTTTCACCGATCATGCAGAATGCGGCTTTTCGAGAGTTGGGGTTGGACTATGTTTATGTTCCTTTAAACGTGACTAAAGCCAATTTGGCCGGGGCTATAGAAGGAATAAGATCACTGGATTTTGCCGGAATAAACGTTACTATCCCGCATAAGGTGGCAGTCATTCCATACCTGGATGAGGTAGATGGTTTGGCTGAGCATATCGGCGCGGTGAATACGGTAGTTAATCAGGGGGGTGTTCTAAAGGGCTATAATACCGATGCCTCGGGTTTTTATCATGCCCTTACAGCTAACGATATAAAGGTCTCAAAAAAGAAAATTGTGATACTGGGAGCGGGTGGAGCTGCCAGCGCTATCGCGTTTATATTGGCTGATAAAGGCGCGGAATTAACTATATTGAATCGCAGTCTTGCTTCTGCAGAAGAGATTGCCCGGCGTGTTTTTCAGACCTTTCGCGTACAGATAAAAGTGGGCGAACTGGTCACTGAAGAATCGAAGCTGGCCCTCGATGCAGCCGAACTTTTAGTGAATACTACTAGCCTGGGTATGGCACCTCATCTGACAGAGACTCCGGTTGCGGCCAGTCTGCTTAAAAAGGAACTGGTAATATTTGACATAATATACAATCCCTTGAGGACTCGATTTCTAATTGAAGCCGGGGAAAAAGGTATCAGGGTTATCAATGGTCTGGAGATGCTGGTCAGGCAGGGGGCCGATTCTTTTGAGTTGTGGACTGGGCGGAAAGCCCCGGTTGAGATTATGAGAAAAGCAGCAGGGGATGCCTTGAGGGAAAATGAAAAGTAATATAGCCTTAGTTGGGTTTATGGCTGTGGGAAAAAGTGCGGTAGGACAGCTTTTGGCTAAAAAAACCGATAAGACCTTTGTCGAGGTGGACTTTCTGATCGAGAAAAATTCTGGAAAATCAATCAAACAAATTTTTAACGAAGAGGGCGAGATAGCTTTCCGTGAATATGAGATCGCTTTAATAAAAGAAATTTCCAACCGGAAAAATCAGGTTTTAGCCTGTGGAGGAGGGGTAGTACTTAATAAAATAAATATTGACCGCCTTAAACAGGAGTCGGTAGTCATCTGGTTAACGGCGTCTCTCCAATCCATTTTGGAAAGGTTGCAAGATACAGGGGAAACACGACCCCTGATAGCGGGTAAAAACCGCGAGACCGAGGTGCAGTCTCTTCTACGCTTGAGGCAGCCTTTCTATAAAATAGCAGCCGATATTAGGGTAGACACTACCGGGCTAAATGTGGAGCAGGTAGTGAAAAAAACATTGATAAAGTTAAAAAGATATGCGAATTACCATTAAGAAAAGTCAGGTTAAAGGCCTAACGCAGGCCCCTTCCTCTAAGAGTTATACCATCCGGGCGTTAATGTGCGCTGCTATGGCACCGGGACAAAGCCAGATCTGGCAGCCCTTATGCTCAGATGACACTGAAGCTGCCATCAGAGTTCTAGATCAGATCGGAGTTAAAACACAGGTCTCCGCTGAGAAATGGGCAGTGGCAGGGGGTAGGTTTAAAGCTCCGTCGCAAGATTTGTATTGCGGCGATTCAGCAGCTACCCTGCGTTTCATGAGCGCCATTTGTGCCAAAGTTCCTGGATGTTGCCGTTTGACTGCTGGTCCTTCCCTTGCCAGGCGTCCTGTCAATACACTGGTGCAGGCTATGAAACAGTGGGGTATTGAGGTTTCCTGCCATGGCGAGACGGCTCCGGTGATGGTCAATGGAGGAAGTTTTAAAGGCGGGATAACTCAGCTTCCCGGCGATATCAGTTCACAGTATGTTTCAGCCCTGTTATTGATCGCACCCGGCGCGTCGAAAGATGCTACGATCAGGTTGACAACTTCGCTGGAATCACGGCCATATGTGTTGATGACTCTGGAATGCCTCAGGCAGTTCGGTATCAATGTTAAATTTGATGAAGCACTGAAGGAGTTTGAGATTATATCCCAGATATATCAGACGGCCGAATATCGGGTAGAAGGCGACTGGTCATCAGTATCTTATTTACTGGGTTTGGGGGCGGTCGCAGGCGAGAGCCGTGTATCTGAATTAAACCTGCAGAGTTTGCAGGGCGATAAAATGATTGTAAATTATTTACAACAAATGGGAGCCGGAATCACCCTATCAGGAGATCGTGTTACTATCACTCAGAACAAGTTAAAAGCGATCAAAGCCGATCTAAACGATTGCATAGATTTACTGCCCACTATGGCTGTTCTGGCTAGTCTAGCCGAAGGAACCAGTGAATTCAGCGGCATTGAGCGTGCTCGACTGAAGGAGTCTAACCGTATCGCGGCTGTTCGTGAAAACCTGGAAAAGGCCGGTATCCGCGTGGTTGAAGAACTGGATAAATTGATCGTAACCGGTGGAAAGCCGACTAAGGCGGTTATTGATTCTAAGAATGATCATCGTATTGCTATGGCCTTTAGCATGATGGGGGCAGCAGCAGGTGGTATCACTATCGAAGGCGCAGAGTGCGTGACTAAGACTTATCCTGAATACTGGGGGCACATCCAGAAGTTGGGAGTAAAAATAGATGAGCAGTAGTTTTGGCGATTTATTTCGCATTACTCTTTTTGGTGAGAGTCACGGCAGTTGCGTGGGGGTGGTGATTGACGGTTGTCCCGCCGGCCTGCCGTTAACAGAGGCGGATATCCAAAGCGAAGTAGATAAACGCAAACCGGCCATTCAGGCTGGACAGACGGCGCGCCAGGAAGAAGATAAGGTTGAAGTTTTAGCTGGATTATTTAACGGGTGCACTACAGGCGCACCGGTGTGCTTGCTGGTACGCAACAAAGATACAGATTCGTCCGCATATGAAAAAACCAGGGATACACCACGACCGGGGCATGCCGATTATACTGCTTTTATGAAATATGGCGGTTTTAACGATTATAGGGGTGGTGGCCGGTTTTCTGGTCGGGTCACGATAGGTCTGGTAATAGCAGGAGCAGTGGCCAAAAAGGTGTTAAACCTGAAAGGAATAGAAGTTTTGGCGCATACCGTACAGATAGGTGGTGTCAAAGCC
>CAITCX010000281.1 GCA_903890885.1 uncultured Dehalococcoidia bacterium | reverse complement strand
GCTAATAGCGGTGGTTTCATCCCTAAAAGATTGTAGACGGGTATTATATTCTTCGTCAAACAGGTTGTTTGCGGACAGTGAAAGAATCCAATGCTGGAAAAGACGCTGTTCTATCTTCATATCCGCCGTCCAGTAGGAACTGAGTGTATACATGACTGTTTTCGTGTCGGGATAAACAACGGACTCTGTATTGTAAACAAACCGGTCGCTCACATAGCGCACAGTTGCCGTCGCGGTAAGACCGAAATTGCTTCTGTACATGAGGTCGCCTTTAAATTGGTGATCCGGTGTCATGGCCGCACGGCGTTTGACCATATTGTACTGGAAATCAGGTGGAAGAAACGGTGGCCATCCGTAATCCTGTTTGGTGTATGCACGGTTTTCTTCTTCCGCGTCCGTGTAGGTGTAGCTCAAGGCCAGCGTCAGGTCATAAAATGGCCCAATCCTTGTTCCCACTTCGAGCCCGTTTGCCTTGTAGCCAGCCATATTTATTGGACTGAAGACTCCTTGGGAATCCGGTTCCCATTGGATCTTATCATCTACATTCCAGTGAAAATAAGATATCGTCATGAACACCTTGTCGTTCAGTAATGACTGTTCGAGAGTAACATCGGTATGCCACCCGTTCTCGGGTTTCAGATCTGGGTTTCCTCTGGTATACGGATCGGCTGGCCAGTAGAGGTCGTTGGGAGTAGGTGAAAGGAAGTGCTTTCCGTGATTGATTTTCAATGCCGTTGTTTCAAACGGATTTATAACTATGCCGAAGAGAGGCAGATTTTCCGAGCCGAAGACTGAATGGTTTTCATGCCTAAAACCGGCTAAAGCCTTCCAGTACTGTGATGGCCTGTACTCTGCTTCCGTAAAAACGCTTTTAGTAAATATATTAGCTTTATTTGCTGTTTTGACGGTTTGATCGCCGGTAGTATCCAAAGCAAAACCTTCATTCTTCCAGTCAAAGTTCTTGTATTCACCTCCTACCAGGAGTTTGGCTCCCTCAAAGGGATAAATGTCCACAAAACCATCCGTACCCAACACCTGATTGGTCACCCAATTTTCTGAACCCGATCCGTTGAACGCATATCGTGAGTAGTTGTGATTTTCCATGTTTGTGTAATGTCCCTTGAGGTTGTAACAAAACCATTTAGAAGGCTTGCCTTTTGCCTCAAGAACGATATGTTCGTCTTTGTCACCGCTGTGATCCAGCAAAGATGCCGCCTCACTATTGTAAAACTTTTTACCGTCGATATAATAATCTTGTGTGCCTGCAGGCGGCTTGACACCCGGCACGCCATTGTTTCTCTCTATATAATCGCCGTATAGACTGATATTAATAAGATCTTTCTTATCCAGAACCAGTTTCAGGGAGGCATCATTTTGCCTGAGATAACTGTTATCCCGAAAGCCGTCGGTCTCGGTTCTGCCTGCAGTCAGATAATATCCAAAATCGCCGGCGACGAACATCCCATTTTCCGCCGCTATACGATAAGTATTTTGCGAACCGTACCCTGCGCCTATTTTCAGGTCCATTTTATCTCTTGTGGGGCTCTTTGTGATAATATTGACTGTTCCAGCCATGGCTCCCGATCCGTAGAGAACCGAACCGGAACCTTTGACTATTTCGATGCGCTCGATGTTGTCGACAGGTATTTTGCCCACATCAGCAACACCCAGGGACGGTGAATTGAAGGCAATGCCATTGACCAATACCTGTGTGGCGTTTCCACGCATTCCGCGAATGTGGATCTCCTGGGCGGCGCCTCCATAATTTCCGTAAGTCTGCCAGTCGATACCCGGCTCATTCGCCAGTAGTTCCCCGATAGTTTTCGCACCGGATCTCTGAATATCATTTTTGTCTATAATGATGACAGCATTGGGAATATCCCTGCGCTTCTCCGGGGTTTTTGTAGCTGTAACAACTACCTCTCCCATAACTATCGCATCGTCCGGAGAACCATCCTCCGGTGCCGCGAGCGCAAAGCTGACGGATCCACTGACTAAAAGGAATAAAATTGAAATGACTACTGATTTTGGAATTATCTTCATAGAGCTTCTCCTTTCCCCCTCGGGAATTAAGTAAGTTGGACTTCCCATAAAGTTTCCTGACTTGCGGCGACCTACTCTCCAGACCTTCCCAATGCTAGGCATCAGTGGTTTAATGTGGATTTCGTTCCGCTTACAGTTGCGGGGCAGTGCCGGACTCTAACCGGC
>CAITCX010000280.1 GCA_903890885.1 uncultured Dehalococcoidia bacterium | reverse complement strand
ATTTGCCCCAGCCCCTGAAATGTCTGCGCAAAATAATTGTCATGGTCGGCCTGGGTCGTTGCGGTTAACGCCTTATAATAGTAGTAGCGGACATCATTCCAGGAATTATAACCACAATACTGGGACCCGGCAGGAGACAAAGCCCAGGCGTCGGCCGGCATACCTTGAAAATAGTTGGTGCCCCATAGGCCGGAAAAACCGCTGTCATTCATCGGATTAATAAAATGATTTATTGACCGTAAATAAGGACAATACCAGACGGGTTTATCTTCATACCAACCACCCCAACCTATCCAATCGGAAACTATGTATGTAGATGAAAAAAACAAACCGGATTCTTGAAACGATGTCTTTATACCATTTTGCATTCCTAATTGTGTTTTTAAATAGTCATCAAGAGTAAAACCGTTGAGGGTTGTAGTTGCAACATATTTGTTTATTGCTTGATGCGTTTCCACTTCATAGCCCATAAGGGAAGAGGCAAATAAAAGCATCATAGTTATGATCATGATAAATATTATTGATATCTTTTTCAACTGGCCATTCATCTTATGCCCTCCATCCTATTATTTTTTTCTGCCTCTTCAATGGCTTTATATAAAAGAGGTGTATCTCTTAAATCAGGATAATGTACAGTTATCATTGGTGCCCTCCACTTATCATCCCTTGTCTTCGCCCTCTCCAGTTCCACAATCCCCAGTATGCCTTTCCATCGTTGTGGTGAAAGGGGAAACGTGTTGTCGTAAAGTACTCCTTCTTTGCCGATTACATCAGTGGAAAAGAATTTTTCGGCTGAGAAATAACCAGGAGAAGATGCATGGCCGCCTTGCATGTAACCCGGTTTAAAAATGATAAAGTGAGCATCATCTTCCCGTGAATTGGGACCCATTAAGGTAGTGTAGGAGGGAAAATAAAACTCTCCCTTCTGATCAGTCAAAGTTTCCTTTACTTTTATTACTGATGTCCCTCCGCCACCAGGACCACCAATTATCGTGTGATCCTCATATTGTACAACTACTACAACACCCTCGATTGGTTCTTTTGTTACGGCGTCAATTATTCTTCCCCGGAACTCCGGCTTGCTGTAAATCAGCCAGGCATGAGCAGGAATTACAGAAAAAACAAGAACAACCATTATTAATAATGTGATCAATTTTTTCATCATTTTCTCCCCTGAATTAAAATCCCAGAATACACCATAAACCCTTCGTATCTTTGACAAAGACGACTCGGTAGACAAAGTTGCCGCCACTCTCTGCTGTTGTCAAATCATACCAAGCCGTATTTGCACTGATCATAGAATTTAAGACCAGGCCTGTCTGTGTCGCTACAATAGCTGGTAACTGATTTTGTAAGACGTTAAACATCGTCTGGTAATTAGACCGCTTTGATACATGTATCAGATTTAGGGCTGCACCTGTATTACCGCTTTGAAGGGCATTATTCATCAATATCCACTTTGCCTGTAGAAAGGCATCAATCTGCGCAATGGGTAAAACCATTATGGCAATAGTATCCTGATAAGTATTGTTATCAGGGCTGTTTGCCTGGGCAGTAAAGCAATAAACTCCTTCTGCATTTAACTGGTATGTGTATTCACCGGCATTTGTGCTGACCAGTTGCTCTACAGTGCCGGGGCCAGTTGCGGTAATAACGGGATTCGTTACGCTGAAAGTGCCATTAATTGTTAGTGTGACTACCAGCGGAGATATACCTGAATCGTTGTTAGCACTAAGCTTAATGTAGTTTAGCGGTGGGTTTGCATTAACGGTAATTGTCTGTGTCGCTGTCTTTCCAATGGTATCAGTGGCAGTTACTGTTATGGTATTTTGCCCTGCAGCTAAAGGAACGCTGTTGACGGCAAATTGGTTATTGATTACCGCGGCAATAACCCCATTTACCGTAACTCCCGTTTCATGACCGGAGGAATTATTTACCGTCCCTGTTACCATGACACTTGATCCTGTTACAAAAGCCCCATCTGCAGGAGATGTTATCGCTAAATCAATCTTGCTCACAGTACTTACTGTAACAGTTATGGCAGCCTGGGTTGTGCCTGAGGGGCCCGTGGCTATTATAGTATATGTTGTCGTTTGCGCCGGGGCAACCGCTACTGACCCGTTTGTTGCTACCGTACCGATTCCCTGATTGATGCTGCAAGTTGTGGCATCGGTCGATGTCCAGCTTAACGTGCTGGATTGACCCTTCGTAATGGCTGCCGGCGTGGCATTTAAGGTGACAGTCGGTGGCGGAACCACGGTAACTGTTGTTGAAGCTGTAACGCTGCCGCCCTGACCTGTAGTGGTAATCGTATAGGTTGTTGTTTGCGTCGGATTAACAGTTATTGTTCCGTTTACAGCAACTGTGCCTATTCCCTGGTCAATGGAACAGGAAGTAGCATTAGTTGAATTCCAGGTTAATGTACTGGAAGCTCCAGGAGAAATATTTTGAGGATTAGCAGTAATGTTTACTGTTGGTAGTGCCGGTGGTAGAACTACAGTTACAGTAACTGCCTTCGTGATGGCACCTCCAGTTCCAGTAGCCGTTATTGTGTAAGTCGCAGTTTGCGTAGGATTTACTGTAATATTTCCATTTACAGGTACATTGCCGATACCATGATCAATACTGCAGGTATTGGCATTATTTGTTGTCCAGCTAAGTATGCTGGAAGAGCCATTGGCAATAGATGCAGGATTTGCATTCATGCTTACAGTGGGCGGGGCTATAGCATTGCCTGTTACCTCGATAGTAATATAACTTCCCGGTTTACCTGCTAATATTACTTTAATTGTGTTAGTGCCGTTTTTTAAGGCAACTGATTTTTCCAGTTTGTAAATTCGATGCCTATCATTTTTATACCGATCATCTCTGTCATGATCGTTTCTGTCACGGTCATCTCTATCCCGATCATGATCCCTGTGTTCAAAATCTTCATGGTCAAAGATTTCCTTCCCGTTTAAATATATAGAAACACTTGTTACTCTGTTGTCCCCATTGGCATCTCCATTTTTTACAATTATAGTCCCAGTGTTTCCAGTTGCCTGGAAGGTGTCAGTATAAGTATTTTGTGACCCGTAAGTACGTTGGTACTTTTTAGGTCCAAATAATGTCCCGCTAAAAGCAGTGGAAACTATGATCAGCGTAAGAAGAATAAAGGATAATAAGGCAAAAGAAGTCTTTAAATGCTTTTTAAACATAATTCTCTCCTCATGATTTTGATGGGTACAAAAAAATAATTAAGTTTAAATACTATTAATCGTTTTTAATGGTTTTAGGTGGTTTTGGATGGTTTTAGATACTATTTAATATTTTTTAAAAGTCAATAAATATTTCCCAATATTTTCAGAATGTTAGATTTGCTCTTGGTGTGAATAATCTGGTTATCTGGGATGTTTCATATAAAAAGCTAATAAAAACAGTTTTATTCGAATTAGCCATATTTTAACATTCATACATTGAGGAAGTTAATCT
>CAITCX010000279.1 GCA_903890885.1 uncultured Dehalococcoidia bacterium | reverse complement strand
CTGGACGTTGTTAATTTTCAGCAAGGTGATGAATTGTTTTGCTGTTTTCTGTGTAGTTCCTATGGTGTAAATATTCAAGTTAATTGCTCCTACAAATTTAACGAAGGCTGTTGACCCTGGTCACCTCCGCGAATTTCCGAGTGTTTTTGTACAGCACCGGATTGACGTATATGGTAAATCTCCTCCCCTGTCTGGTAGATATCTTCTGCAATTAGTAAAAATCGATGGCATCTTAAAGGGTTTTCTTCACTGCAAAGAAAGGCAATATTAACCTGGTCCTTTTCAATAGATCCAACCATTTTTTTCAATTCGTTACTATAAGCAGCACTTTCCCTTATCTTGTGATAGTCGGGCTGGCCGCCTGTTAATAACTCATTATTACTCGGTTTTCCTCCAAGTGCGTTACCCTTATATTCATATTTGATGTCCCTATTATTAAGTTGAAGCGAAAAATCCTCCCTGTCAAATTGGCGAGTATAATTGCTGTATGGTTTAGATCGAACATCGATCAAGCACCTGATTTTATACCTATCCAATAGGATCAAAAACTCTTCCAGTGATTGATTCCCATGGCCGATTGTATATATTGGCATATCGCTCCAATACCGTTCCTGGTTAGCTATAAAGCAGCCAGCGGTCTTCCGCTTCTGCTGGAATTTATTTTATCCATCCATATCGCATATTCAAATAATCTACCCAGGAACTGTATTGTTTACCGGCTGCCTGGTTTATTACTTTTAGCAGTTCTTCAACTGCGATGCTCTTGAATTTCCCCGTTTGTACCAGGCCTGCCCAAATTTCCATGACTCCTTTACCGGGATAATTCTTTTCCAGGTATGGTGAGGTAACATGAGTTCTAAATTTCGTATTAGCGTTAGGGCTGATATGAAGTACACTCACAATATCAGCGCCCATCTCATGATTGGCCTCCATTTCCTGGGCCAGTAACTGGAGCCTCATCAATTGGTAAAAAGGATCGAAGAATAGGCCATTGTAAAGCTGTACGCTTGGCTTGATAAATACCCCACCGTCCCGTTCGAAAGCAAGCCTGTAGTTCTTTTTCCTGGCTTCGATGCCGAGATCGGTCCTGCCGTATTCCTCGGTATATTTCCATTCGCCCAGGACTACCTGTGTTTTACTATCATTTCGCTTAAAACGTATGATAAAGTCGGCACTGGTAAAGTTAGCTCCGCGGGTACGTTGCATCTGTTTTCGCTTTAATTCTCCCAGGTAATCATCCGCTCCAATCCATTCAAAAGATATGTAGGGCGTTTTGCCGTGCGGCGATAAACCATCTAAATCGATTGCCAATGGCTCTGCCAATTCAGGATAAATTTGCCGGAATACATCTTTAACCAATTCTGGTTTGTTATTCAAGGGATAAAGGAAATTGACACAGCAGGATTGCGAGCAACAGAGGTGGTTGCTTGGTTTTTGCCGTTTTTCTATTCCGTCATGCCACGAAATTCCTCGCTGCTTGAAGTAATCAATAGCGTCACTGCGAATATCTTTGAAAAGGTTTTCTTCCGAGAGATCGTTCGAGATACAAAAATCGTATTGCTT
>CAITCX010000278.1 GCA_903890885.1 uncultured Dehalococcoidia bacterium | reverse complement strand
GGTATAATTTACCCTAATATAACCCCAAAAGGAGGTCTCCATGATAATGGGAGCGATTAAAAAGGGCTTCGGAGTAGCCTCCTGGTTAAAACGGGCCTGTTACAATCTTTTTATGCCGGTGGGGCATAAGAGCGCGGACGCCCGTTTTGCCGGGAAAAATCCCAATCTGTGGCTGCGTATGGCTCATTTTGCTGCTTATTGGGCGCTCTTCAGGCCTCTCAAAGACAAACTGGGCTTAAGTCGCATACGTTTCGCCGTTACCGGCAGTTCTGTTTTAAGCCTGGATACTTTTCGTTTGCTGCATGCCCTGGGAATTGAGCTCCGCCAGGTTTATGCCAGCACGGAGGCCGGGTTCATATCCTCCCACAGCAACGGGGAGGTCAAATTCGAAACTGTGGGTCGACCGGCTTTGGGCACTGAGGTCAGGTTGACAGACGAGGGCGAACTGCTGGTCAGAAGCCAGTGTATGTTCAGCGGCTATCTCAAGAATGATAAGAAGACGGCTGAAACCTTTGTCAACGGCTGGTGCCATACCAACGATGCGGTCAATATAGATGAGGAAGGCCATCTGGTCTTTCTGGACCGCCTGGAGCACCTGGGTGTTTTAAGCTCGGGCGCCAAATATGCTCCTCAGTATATCGAGGGCCGCCTGAGATTCAGCCCTTATATCAAAGACGCCATGGTGGTAGGAGGAAAGGATAAATCTTTCGTCTCTGCTATCGTCAATATAGATTTTACGATGGTGGGCAAGTGGGCTGAACGCAACCATGTACCATATACTACCTTTGTGGATCTCTCACAGAAGGCTGGCGTGGCCGATCTGGTACGCAAGGACCTGCAGCGTGTCAACAGCTATCTACCTGAGCAAGCGCGAGTCAAGAAGTTCGTACTGATGCATAAAGAGTTTGATGCTGATGAGGCCGAATTGACACGCACCCGCAAGATAAGAAGGGAATTTGTGGAAGATAAATACCAGGACCTGATACAGGCCATGTACGGTAGAAGGGAAGAAGTGCCAGTGCAGGCCAATGTGACCTACCGGGACGGTCGTAAGGGCACGGTTTCCACGACGATCAAAGTGAGGGATGTAGTTGTTGAGGGAAATTAGCCGATGACCAGGAGTAAAAGAATAAGGATTTATGAATCAAGGGATTAAATAGAAATGACTGAATTAATGCAATATATTATTACCGGGTTGGCGGTGGGAATGGTCTACGCGCTTATCGCTCTGGGTTTTGCCTTAATCTGGAAATCTACAGGTGTTGCCAATCTGGCTCTGGGGCAACTGGTATTATTGTGCTCCTGGTTCACCTACGGCATGATGCAGCAGTTGCATCTTCCGATATGGCTGGCCTTTCCCGCGGTAATTGTGTTTGCGGTAGGTCTGGGCTGGGTGATTGAAAGGTTCGCCTTGCGGCCGCTGATCGGACAGCCTATTTTATCGTTGATTGCGGTTACTCTGGGAATAGGTTATTTTATGAGCGGACTGGTCAGTTTTGTTTGGCCGCAGAGTATTGGGGCCCTGCCCCAGATTTTCCCCAAAAACCCCCTGCACATAGGGGGAGCCGTAATTTCACAAGAATATGTCTGGGCTGCCGGAATTTCACTGCTGGTTTTCCTGCTGCTCAGCCTTTTTTATAAATATCACCGCATGGGCATCGCCATGCGGGCTACCGCGGATGACCAGATGGCCGTACAGGCCTGCGGTATTCCTGTGACCAAAATATTCTCTATGTCATGGATGTTCGCCTGCGTCGTGGCAGCTGTTGGCGGAATTCTTATTTCCAGCATTGGCGGTATATCCAATGGTCTCCTGGAAACCGGTTTGAAAACCTTTTCTGTGGTGATATTGGGCGGCCTGGACTCCTTTGGGGGCGCGATGATCGCCGGACCTATCATAGGTGTAGCTAAAAGCCTGGGAACCGGTTATCTTACCCCCTATCTTTGGTCTGAATTCGGGGAGGTCATTCCTTATATCATCATCGTGATTGTGGTTCTAGTTAAGCCTTTCGGTCTCTTCGGAGAGAAACGGATAGAGAGGATATAGCATGAGCAGTTTGCCCTGCGGTACGCGGAATTATAGTTATGCTGAGGACATGGCCATTGTCCGTACAAAAACTCAGTGGGCACTGATAGCGGCCTTTTTAATGCTCCTGTTTGCCGGACCACTATTTTTAGGCAATTTCTGGCTGAATAAAATAAACTTAATAGGCATTACACTCATCGCTGCCACCGGATTAAACATCCTGGTGGGCTACTGCGGACAGTTGTCCATCGGTCAGGTGGGTTTTATCGCTGTGGGAGCCTATTCTTCAGCCATTCTGACTGGAAAACTGGGATTACCCTTTCCGGTCAGTTTTATTTGTTCCGGTCTGATGGCGGGAATCATCGGACTGGTGTTTGCCATACCATCGGTCAGGGTTAAAGGTTTTTATCTGGCGATTACCTCTATAGCAGCCCAGTTTATCATAGTCTGGATTATCCAAAAATGGACCGGCTTAACGGGCGGAACCAATGGTTTGACTGTGCCAGATGCGTCCATCGGCAGCTTGGTATTTAATTCGCAAAAGAGCTTTTTTTATTTAATTATCGGTGTAGCGGTGATCTGTGTTTTCTTAGCCAAGAATTTAGCGCGGACAAGGGTGGGAAGGGCTTTTATCGCCATCCGGGACAATGATCTGGCGGCCGAGGTCATGGGCGTCAATCTTTTCTATTATAAAATGCTGGCCTTTTTCATAGGCTGTTTTATGGCTGGCATCGCCGGGTCTCTACTGGCTCACTGGAGCGTCTCAATCAGCCCTGATAATTTTAGTTTTTCGGAGTCGATACTATATGTAGGCATGATTATCATCGGCGGTCTGGGAACCACACTCGGCCCCATTCTGGGCGTAGTATTAATACGTTTATTGCAGGTGGGTGTCACGCAGTCCACTCCCTGGTTGCAGTCAGCTTTACCAGGAATGCCCAACGGGTTTGCTACCGGAATTACACCGATACTGTTCGGATTAATCATGGTCCTGTTTTTGATCTTTGAGCCGAGAGGTCTGGCGCATCGCTGGAATTTGTTTAAGTTCTCCTACCGGCTGTGGCCTTTTTCATATTAGAAATGAAAACAAAATTAAAAATATAAGGAGTGTAAAAGTTGAAAAGCAAATATGCGGTTTTCATCCTGGTATTAAGTCTAATATCTATCCTGGCACTCTTGATTGGTTGTTCTTCAACACCTGTTACAACCGGAAAAGAATTGAAATTGGGGGCCATAATGCCGGTTACCGGTCCTGCTGCCGAGAAAGGCAAACCGGGCATCGATGCTCTGCTCGATGTTACGGAATACATTAACAAAGAATTGAAAGGGGCTGGCGGTTATCAGGTTAAACTGGACTGGAAAGACAGCCAGTACAATGCGGCTAATGTTAACACCATCGTTACCGATTTCACCAATTCGGGCGTTTTGATGTTCACAGCGATGTCATCTTTTGAAATGACTAACGCCATGGGTATTGCCAATAAAGCCGGCCTGCCGGGTTTAGCCATTTTCACCTCCCCTAACCTGTATAATCCTCCAGCACATATCTATGGACAAATGCCGGACTACGGCGATGATTGGGTAGCTTTTTCCAATTACTACATGCAGAATATCTGGAAAAAATCCGGAAAACCCAAAATGGCGCTGGCATTATTGAACAATACCACCGGTTCCAGTGTCAAAGACGTCGCCAATGCCAGAGCCGCGGCCATGGGAATCGAGATTGTAGATATCGTAGATCATTCTGCGACCACGATTGCAGAAACGGATGCTTTGACCAGAATAAAAGCCAAGAATCCGGATGTGATCTTTATTTCCAGCACGCCTCAGCCAACTTCGGTTATCTTGAAGAACGCCAAAGACCTGGGCTTGACTCCCAGTACCGTAACCATCGGCTTAGCCCATGCCAGTTTCACCAAATCTTTAATAGATCTGGCGGGAAAAGACGTGGTTGAAGGAGTTTACGGGGTATATCCGACCGTTACCTGGGATGATACAGCTCCCGGTATAGTTAAAGCTAAAGAGTATCTTATGAAGAATCATTCAGGAGATGTCGATAATATGGATTATCTCTCGGTATGGTGTACCGGTCTGGTCTCAGCCGAGATATTAAAGAATGCCGTTAATGCCGTTGGCTACGATGTGCTGGCTAAGGGAGACGCAAATGCCTGGAAAGCTGTCGAGCAAAGCGGGTTCCAGAAGCTTAATTACAATGTGGCAGGTATCCAGGGCGCGGTGTCATACACAGCGGGAGACAACCGTTTGGCGAAATCAGTAAAAATGTACTCAATTAAGAGTGGAAAAATCACTTCTATCGGAGATTGGGTGACAGCCAGATAACAGGGAATCCAAAATATCTTGCTCTGAAAAACCAACTCCTCGCTTCAGTAAAAATCCCCTGCCGGTTACCGGCAGGGGATTTTTTGTGCCCGAGGCAAGCAAAGGGTCTTGTTATAAAAAGTCCATAATAGCGGTAGTTTGCAAGAATCATTTTGCTGAAACAAGTTTAGCGCCAGGTGAACACGCCGCGCACAGTTTCCCGGGTAATATTTTCCCGTGTCCAGGCCGAAAGACCCATCCGGCTTTTGACCAGTAAATCCCATATTGATTCTGAAGAGAATTCTGGCAGCGGCGCATCGGGTGTAATTGCGGCTGCATCGATTTTAGCGTTGTAATCGGTTAATATCCTAAAAGAGTCTTTTAAGGCGGTAACTGTTTCGGCATCAAGAAAGTCCAGATGTTCTATATAGTATTTCCAGCCGCTGAGTTTGAATTTTTTTACAGTCCGAGTAGCGGTCTTTCTCTGGTTAATATTCTTTAAAACCTCATCAATATCGGTAATTAACCCCAGGGCGACTTGAATTTTTGAAGGGTTACGAATATTTCCTTTCAAGCGGAACAGGAGCCAGAACAAAGCTAAAATGATTACAACAATAATTACTAATGACTGCCAGTCCATGATAGAGTTCTCCTAACAGATTTGATTTTACTTACACCAGTCTATTATTAACATAATACATTTGAGAAATCAAAAACGGGGCAGCATATTATTAAAAACGGGGGTTATCAAAGAAAGCATAGAAAAAGCTGGTCTGGAATCCTTGTTACGGCTGTTTATATTTAAAAATTACGATACCGGCAAATTAAAAGTGACATATGTAATGCTTTGTATGTATTAAAACTCATCCTTTTATCATACTAAGTCATGACATGTTCAGGTTGACAGACATAGTGGCAGGAGATTATAATCTGTGCCATTAGGCCTATTATTATGACTTAAGATGGTCTGTGGATTTTTTGTGTTAAAAATAGGTTTTCAGTTCGATCTTTATAATCGTTAATGTTCTTTTAACAACTGTGTTTGCGGTTTCCAGGTTTTTTATTTTGATATGGGGGGGTTAGATGACAACATACATATTAAGGAGAGTTATACAAAGCGTCATCGTTATTACCATAACAACGCTGATATTGTTCCTTATAAATCGAATTATGCCTGGAGATCCTATCCTCGCTTATATCAGTTCGGATGACTATGTCAGAATTACTTCTACTGAGCAAATGGACGCCATGAGGGTTAAGTACGGACTGGACAAGCCTTTAATCGTTCAATATTATCAGTGGATTGAGAGGATAGCTCTGCATGGCGATTTTGGCAGATCTATATTCTGGGATACTACTGTTTTACAGGAGATCAAGCGGGCTTTGCCTATCAGCCTCGTCTTTGGCGCGATATCCTGGGTTATCAGCCATACGATTGGTATTTTATTAGGAACCATGACCGCTATAAGGCGGGGTAAGTGGGCAGATACCCTCATTACCACTGTGGGTAATTTGATGATTACGATTCCTGGTTTCTGGGCAGCAATTCTTCTGATTTATGTTTTCGGTCTATGGCTGAACTGGCTGCCCATTCAGGGTTGGGTTGCTCCCTGGGATGATTTCTGGGGGAGTTGGAAGTATATGGTTATGCCATTGTTTTGTGTAGCCATTATGCCTGCCGGCGGAAGTATAAGACAAACCCGGTCAACAATGCTGGAAGTAATTCGCCAAGATTATGTCCGTACAGCCTGGGCAAAGGGTTTATCAGAACGTCGCATTATTTTCTATCATGTACTTAAAAACGGTTTACTACCCGTTGTTACTTTGATAGGCATGAGTATTCCCCAGATTTTTGGCGGGCAGATACTTATTGAAACAATCTTCAACATCCCGGGCATGGGTAGACTAGCTACCGCCGCAACTTTTGCATTCGATTACAATATCATGCAGGGCCTCAGCCTGATCATGTGTTCGGTCGTAGTAGTATCAAACCTGGTAGTAGACGTCTTGTACGGGTGGCTTGACCCCCGAATACATTACGAGTAGAGGAGAAAAATGAGCACACCTGTAGCATTACCGGATGAAGAGTTAGAATATAAAGTTCCTCCCAAAAGCGCAGGAATCAGGCGCTTTATAAGGGTCTTTTTTGGCAGAAAGGTAGTCCTCGTCGGTGCGATTATCATTTTGCTTTTGTTCATTACAGCGATTTTTGCACCCTGGTTGGCTCCGCATAATCCGTATAGTCAGGATTATTCAGCCGTCATCGCCAAACCCAGTGCGAAGTACTGGTTTGGTACGGATACTTTAGGCAGGGATGTTTTAAGCCGTATTATTTATGCTTCGCGTACGACAATCATCATCGGTTTTTTTGCCATTTTTGTGGCCTCCATAATCGGGATGTCGCTGGGATTACTGGCTGGCTACATGGGGGGGTGGGTTAACACCGTTATCATGAGGTTCATTGACGCTATGATGAACTTTCCGATGATGCTGTTCGCACTGCTGCTGGCAGCAGTGCTCGGTGGCGGTATGGTCAACCTGATTATCGCTTTGGGCATAGGTATGATACCTCCTTATTGCCGCCTGATGTGCGGCCAGGCACTTACAATCAAAGAAAACGATTACGTTCTAGCCGCGCGTACGCTTAGAGCCAGCCCAATGCATGTAATGCTAAAGCATGTGGCTCCCAATGCTTTCCCTCCGCTTATTGTCATGATGACGATGCAGATCGGGCAAACTATCATGGCTGAAGCCGGACTGAGTTTCCTCGGGGTCGGTATCAAGCCGCCTGGTGCATCTTGGGGCGCTATGGCCAGTGACGGTTATAAGTATTTATTGATTAATCCTTACTACGCAATGATCCCTGGTCTGGTGATTATGATGGTGGTGTTTGCCTTTAACATGGTCGGCGATGGTTTAAGAGACGCCCTTGATCCCAGGTTGAGAGGCACTCTTTAAGCATTTTCAGGTTTCACACTTTTTAAATAAGAGGTAACAAAGTGACTGTATTAATAGATGTAAAGAACCTTACCACTGAGTTTCATACAGAAAGAGGGGTGGTCAGGGCGGTTGATAACGTATCGTACACTATTAACGAGCGTGAAATAATCGGTGTGGTAGGGGAAAGCGGTTGCGGCAAATCAGTAAGTCAGTTGTCTTTAATGCAGCTCATCCCTTCACCCGGGGTAGTCAAAGGGCATGTATTTTTCGAAAATAAGGACCTTTTACAATTTCAGCCCAACGGGCCGGAAATGCGTTCTGTCAGGGGGTCCAAAATCGCGATGATCTTCCAGGAGCCCATGACTTCTCTTAATCCTACCTTGACTATCGGATGGCAGATGACAGAAATGCTTGAAATCCATATGGGCATGAGCGTTGCGAAGGCTAGAGCCCGCTGTGTGGAACTGCTCCAAATGGTAGGTATTCCGGCTGCCGAAAAACGTTTGGACGATTTCCCTCATCAGTTCAGCGGCGGAATGCGGCAAAGAGTTATCATAGCTATGATGATGGGCTGCAATCCCAAGTTGCTTATTGCCGATGAGCCCACTACAGCCCTGGACGTAACTACCCAGGCGCAGTTGTTGGAACTTATGAAAGAAATGGTTAATAAAATGGGCGCTTCTCTGGTCATCGTCACCCACAACCTGGGCGTAGTTGCCCGTTACGCGGATCGCATTAACGTGATGTATGCCGGACGTATTATTGAAACCGGCACCTGCAAGGAGATATTCTCTAATCCCCGTCACCCCTACACTATCGGGCTTTTAAAATCGGTGCCCAGGCTTGACGAGGAGGAGGGAAGAAAATTGTCGCCTATCCCGGGAATGCCACCCAATCTGATCGGCTTGGGCAAAACCTGTGCTTTTCTGCGCAGGTGTCCATATCGCATAGAAAAATGTCTTAAAGAGCCCTGGCCTGATTTGGTGCCTGTCAACGGTGGCGGACATTGTGCCGCTTGCTACGCCAAGATAGCCGAAAAGATTGATCTAGTTTCTGCCGCGCCTGGTGCAGCAAAAAAAGCCACTTTTCATGGGGATGAAAGCACATTCCTGGAAGTGAAGAATTTAAAGATGTATTTTCCTGTCACCAGGGGGCTTTTCCGCCGCCATGTTGCTGATGTTAAAGCCGTCGATGATGTCAGTTTTAAATTAAAACGCGGAGAAACTTTGGGGTTGGTAGGAGAAAGCGGTTGTGGGAAAACTACGGTTGGCCGCTGTATTATGCGCCTGTATAATCCAACCTCGGGAGATATTATTATAAACGGCAAAGATACATCCAAGAAAATAACTAAAGATGTTAATAATACATTGAAGACGGTGGCGCTTACTTTCCAGGACCCTTACGGTTCTCTGAACCCGCGGCAGACAGCAGGTAGTATCGTAGGAGAACCCTTACGGCTTCATAAATTGGTTAATACCAACAAAGAGTATGAAGAAAGGGTCGAGATGCTGTTCAAAATGGTGGGACTCAATCCTGAAATGAAAGGTCGTGTCCCTCATGAATTTAGCGGCGGCCAGCGCCAGCGCATCGGTATAGCGCGAGCCCTGGCTATGGAGCCTTCCCTGATTGTCTGTGATGAGCCAATCTCAGCCCTGGATGTTTCGATTCAGGCTCAAATAATAAACCTGCTGGAAGATCTTCAAGCCAGTCTAAAAGGTCTAAGTTATTTGTTTATTGCTCATGACCTTTCGGTTGTGCGGCATCTCAGTCAACGAGTTGCGGTTATGTACCTGGGTCATATTGTTGAAGTCGCAACTTCAAAAGAGCTATTGCGTAATCCTATGCACCCTTATACCAAGGCTCTGCTTTCAGCTATTCCGATTCCCGATCCATTTGTAGAGGAAAAACGATCACGTATTATGCTTAAAGGGGAGGTACCCAGCCCCCTGAATCCTCCGGCGGGTTGTACTTTCCATCCCCGATGTCAGATGGCTACGAAGGAATGTCAAGAGATTAAACCAGTTCTTCGTGATTTTGGAGCTGACCACCAGGTGGCCTGTATTAAAGTTTAATCTAAGTATAAGAACCTATCGACTGCGCTTAAGCAGGGAAAAGTTCTCAAAAAGATAAACCGCTGAGAGTTATTACTCAGCGGTTTTTTGTATAACCGAAGTTGATTCAGCAGCGTTTAGACTAAAAATCCGGGAACTTTCTGTGCACCCGGAAACTATAAAGGTTATTCAATTATATACAGGTTTCCGCTGGAGGTTCCTATATAGAGGTTCCCGTCAGCAATAACCGGCGAAGCTGTAATGTTTTCGCCAATATAGAGGCTCCATTTTATGTCTCCAGTAGAGGCATCAAGGGCATAAATATAGCCGTCAGCGGAACCGGTATAAGCTGTTCTGTCCGCGATTGCCGGCGGCGTCAAAAGTGTACCCTGCTTTTGAAACGTCCAGCGGGAAGCATGTTCATTAATGTCTACGGCGGTCAATTTATCTCCATTACTGATGATGATATCAGTATCAGTTAAAACCGGGTAGCCTGTAATCCTGTCTTGAAAAAACAGAGACCAGTTTAAGCCTGAAGTACCTGGTGGCTCAGGCGCAAGCCCATAGAGATAAATAGTTTGCCAGTAGGGGGTCAGAGCGATTTCTCCAGGCCAATTCCGACTGGATGAGTTGACAGCATACAGCCAGTGGCCGGCCACACTGTAGAAAAGTGAATTTCTGGCGGCGGGTGATGTAGTAATGGCAGTCCGCATATTTAATTTAAGCCGCACTCTGCCGTCCCGGGCATTAAAAGTGTATAGGTAGCCGTCCCACGAGCCAACGCATACAATACCGTTAATTATTACCGGTGAAGCCACTATCCAGTTTTCAACGCTGGTTTGCCACACTTTCTTACCGTCTTTTTCTCTTATTGCATAAATACAGTTATCTGCTGCGCCGAAGACAACCAGTCCCCCGGCAATAGCCGGAGAGGACTTAATGGCGTAGGGGGCTTTAAAGGTCCATTTGGGTTCGCCGTTTTTTACGTCAAGGGCATACATCCTGCCGTCGTTGGCACCAAAATAAAGTGTTTCGGCGTGTATGGTGGGAGCAGATTGAATCCAACCGCCAGCTTCGAAGGCCCAAATCGATTTACCTGTTTGTTCAGCGAGGGCATACATTGTGCTATATGTGCCGGTGGCATAGATTATCTTGTTGTTTACTACCGGAGATGAAACAAAATCAGCTTTGGTGGACAATACCGATTTTATTCTTCCAAAGGGAAATGAAGGGCTTCCAGCGTTGTTCGAGTGGGAAGAGTCATGGGCAAAGACAACCCATTCCCCCTGACCTGAGTCTGAATTTAACGACTTTACAGGTCCGAAAAGGAGATCTGTAAAAAAATACACAGAAGTCAGAACTAGCAGGGCCAATAGGCCAGAAAGAATAATAGCGGCGTTTATTCTCCGGCGGCGGCGAAAAAACTCTCTCTCGTTTTGGCATTTTAAACGGTGAGCAATTAACTGGTCTACGATCAAAAGTTCAGGCATTTTACTATCCAATATCGAATCTAGAGGGCATTATAAGGAATAAATAAAGTAGTAGAAGGTGAATGGGTCTTCCCATTCACCTTCTAACTTAAAGACGATTCAATTTGGCTATTTTACTATTTCTTATTATAGATCCATTCTGGTTTGAATACGAATGTATTGTTGTAATTGAACAGATTTGTCATAGTGATCAAACCAGGACCGGGAGGGGAGTAAATTGCAAGGCTATCAGAATAAGCCGTAGCGCCAACGACACTCCACAACGGCAGTATCATGGCAATATCATAGGCCTTCTGGTTCAGTTCAACCGCTGTTTTGGTTATATCAGCCGGATTTTCCATCAGCAACCATTTATCGATGGTATCATAAAAGCCGTCCGGTAAAGGCTTGTTGACGAAGAACGGAGATTCTCTGCCGAAATCACCTCTGGACTGGCTAACGATAGCTGAAGGAGCCCCTCTTTGACGCTCAAACCTGAGTTCACCAGGTTCGGGAGTGGCCTTGGACAAATCACCCCAGGCCGATCCCTGCAGGGGTATGTAATCAATCTTGATGCCCACCTCGGCCAGTTTGTTCTGGAGAGACAATACAGCCGGGAGCTGGTTGCCGGAGTCCAATTTCAACTTAACACTGACGCCATCGGGATAACCCGCGGCAGCCATCAGTTGTTTGGCCTTAACAGGGTCATATTTCCTGGGCGGCGTGGGGTCTTTGCCTAAAGTATCAGCGCCCACCAGAACTTCATAGGAAGGCTTGTAGAAACCCTTACCGAAGGTATCGCAGATGGTTTCTTTATCAATGGCATACTCCAGGGCCTGTCGCATCCTCAAATCTGACCAGATGCCTTCCTGGCCATTGTAGTAGATGCAGACATTCTGGAAACCGACATGATCAACCTTGACGCCGGGAACGGTCGCCATCACATTAGCCGAGTCAACATCCAGGCCGCGCCAGATATCAAAGTCACCGTGTTTCATAGCTGCTTGCGCCACCATAGAATCCTTGTAAACCAGGATGTCAACTTCATCCATAAAGGGGGTTCCATTGTTGCGCCAATAATTAGGATTGCGCACCAATTTCACATACTGTCCGCGAGAATATTCTTTAAACATCCAGGGGCCGGTGCCGATCGGATGGGTGTTTATCCAGTCTTTACCGTTTTTATCAAAAGCCGTGGGCGACAACATACCGTATTTACCACCGGAGAAATCATTCATCAAGACGGTGGTCCAATACTTAAGATTAACTTGCAGAGTATAATCATCAATTAGTTCCCAGTTCTTCCAGGGGCTAAGTCCGAAGACGACTGGCCCTTCATCATCCCATCTGTGCTGCCATGTCCAGGCTACAGCCTGAGCGTTGAAATCAGTTCCATCAGTGAACTTGATACCTTTGCGCAGGTGGAAGGTAAGAGAAGATTTATCAGCACTGAACGCATAGCTTTCTGCAAGTACTGGAGCGTAGACACCTGGCTTGTCAGTGCCGGCTACCAGTGCCTCGCAAATCATAGCGTTGATTGTTGCGTCCGCACCGTTCGTGCTCCAGGGTATACCGAATCTGGCTGGTTCATCGGACTGAGCCAATCTCAGGATGCCGCCTCTTTTCATGTCAGCGGGGGGTGTACCAGTTTGCGGTGCAATCGGGGCGACATTTGCTCCACCGGTAGATGCTTTGGAAGTTGTCGCGGGTGCAGATGTGGCGGCCGGACCAGCGCAAGCGCTTAGCGATATTATAAATACCGCGACAAGCAATAGTCCCAATAACCTGTAGCCCATCATCCCTAACCCCATTTTTTCCCGGAATACCGAAGTCCGGACATGGCTTGGCTTCCTTTCTGTGCCCATAGTGTGGGTAACCTCCTTAAATTTGATATATTTTATTTAACACAGCGTGCTAGCCTTAAGTAACTGCTTAATGTATTTTCTGTATGCTATACTTAAGCATAAAATCACAAATATCCCCAAAACCTTCAGGGTAAATGTTGGAAGCAACTGCGAAACTCTTAATTGATTTGGCAAAGAGAGATAAGAATAACGGTGGCACCCGCCTCTCTTTAATCTTAAAACCGATGATATACCTAGCCCATCTAATTGTCAAGCGGTTCAGAGATTGAATATGTGGCTTATCTCAGGTTAGCCTGGTTATCAAGGTGGAAAAATGAAGATTTGAACTTGTTTCGCCGGGAACTTCACCGATAAGTATTTGCATTGAGTTGCAAATATATATTAAGCTGGTTGTGGAATTGATAAATGCTGAAAATAAATAATATAGAAGTAACCTATCTAAATGTAATACGAGTCCTGCACGGCGTTTCTCTGGGTGTGGAAGACGGCCAGATTGTGGCTCTATTGGGCGCTAACGGCGCAGGTAAAAGCACGACCCTCAAGGCTATCTCAGGCTTGCTGCATGTTGAAGAGGGACAGGTGACGGACGGCAGCATTGAATTGGATGGAGTTCGTGTAGACAAGAAAACTGCTGAGGAGATCGGTAAGCTGGGCATCATCCAGGCACTGGAAGGCCGGCGGGTTTTTGAACACCTGACCGTGGAAGAAAATTTGAACGTTGGGGCTTTTGCGCGCAAAGAGCGGCGTGCTGTTAAAAGTGATTTGGAAATGGTCTATAACTACTTTCCCCGTTTAAGGCAATTGCGTAAGAACATCGCCGGCTATCTCTCCGGCGGGGAACAGCAGATGCTGGTGATCGGGCGGGCTATGATGGCGCGGCCAAAATTGATGATGCTGGACGAGCCTTCGCTGGGGCTGGCTCCTTTGATGGTTAAAGAAATATATGATATCATACAACGGTTTAATACCGAGTGTAAAACTTCAGTATTGCTGGTAGAACAGAACGTTCGCATCGCTCTCAGCATCGCCCATTACGGGTATGTGTTGGAGAACGGCCGTGTGGTACTGGATGGTACTGCCGATTTTCTGAAGAACAACGAAGATGTAAAAGAGTTCTATATCGGCCTTTCAGCCGTAGGCACCAAAAAGAGCTATCGGGACGTCAAACATTACAGGAGAAGGAAGAGATGGCTATAGAACGAGGCATCTTTTTTGATGATTCAGAAAGTATTTCCCCCCAGCAGAGGGAAGAATTGCAGGATCTTAAGCTGGCGGAAACTGTAGATTACGCCTATAATCATTCTCGCTCTGCCAGGAACCTGCTGGATTTTATTAACCTTAAGCCGTCCGCCGCATTTAACAGAAAAAACCTGGAACAGCTGCCCATCACCCGCAAAACAGATTTGATAGAACTGCAGAAAAGCATTCCCCCTTTTGGCGGCTTGCTAGCAACCCCGCTTGAGAACATTGAGCGTATTTTTATTTCTCCCGGCCCAGTTTATGAATATCAACCCTCGGGGGTTCAATGGTTTGCCCGCTCATTTTATGCGGCAGGTTTCCGCAAGGGCGATATTGTGGTTAATACTTTCACCTACCACATGTCTCCCGCCGGTTTGCTTTTTCACGAGGGTCTCAGGCAGTGCGGTGCCACTGTCGTGGTGATGGGTACTGGCAATACCGATGCATTGATACAGGCTATGCTGGATCTTAAGGTAAACGGGTTTTTGGGTACGCCTACATTCTTGATGTCAGTCATCAAGCGGGCGGAAGAGATGGGACACACTTTTAAGGAAACTTTTGCTCTTAAGAAGACCTGGTTTACCGGAGAGATGCTGCCCGCCTCATTGCGCAAGACTTTTGAGGAGACTTATCATTTGTCCACCTCTCAAGCATATGCGGTGACTGAACCTGGAGGAGCTATCGCCTATGAATGCGAGGCCAAATGCGGTATGCATTTGGATAATGATTATATTGTAGAAATTGTCGATCCCCAGACTGGCAAGCAGGTTCAGCCAGGTGAGGTCGGTGAGATCGTGGTTACCCCTTTACAAAATAAATCCTGGGGACTGTTGCGTTTTGGTACTGGAGATATGTCATCTTTGATGACAGAGCCTTGTAGCTGCGGACGCACTTCAAACAGGATTTCCGGTATCGCCGGTCGCACCGGTGATGCTGTCAAGGTAAGAGGTATGTTCATCGTGGCAAAACAGGCAGCGCAGGTGATGAGTGGATTTGAAAATGTCAGTAAATTTCAAGTAGTGGTCAGTCGAAACGACGACCGCGACCAAATGGACCTCCGTATCGAGTTAAAAAGTGAACCTGCCGACAGAGTAAGCCTGGCTGAAGAAATCGGCGAAAAGATCCAAAAAATCTGTCGTTTAAAGCCTGATAATGTTCAATATGTTGATTCTGGCACTTTTCCCCCGGCTCATAAGGCGATTGAAGACACCAGGAAGTGGGAATAGCTCCGGATAAGGCAGATCCTTAAACGTGTTGAGGGATCGGTTGTTAGAAACTAGAGGGTGACGACAACAATTCCTAATTTATAAGATTACCCTGATAACCCGCTCAATTCCTGCCAGGTCTTTCTGCACATCGATCCTGGAATCCGGCCAGACTTCCTTCAAACAATCAGTCACGGTCTGGGCTTGCCCCAGTCCGATTTCCAGCAAAACGCAACCACCTGGATTAACTTTGCCTTTGAGCTGTTGGATAAGTCGAGAAAGTTGGTCCAGGCCATAATCCCCAGCCTCTAGAGCCAGGCGCGGTTCGAAAGCCGCTGATGCCATGACCTGCCAGTCCCGTGTACTTACATAGGGCAAATTAGCGATCAGGACATCGACAGGGGATTTAAGGGGTACCAGGAGGTCTCCGTGCAGAAAGGTGATTCGTTCCTGAACTTTATGGGTGCAGGCGTTACATCTGGCAACTTCCAGGGCTTCTATAGAAAGATCGATAGCGTAGATTTTCACCTGAGGCAAGACAACCGCCAGGCTAACTGAGATTGCTCCGGAACCGCAACCTATATCTGCCAGGACGACCGAGTGGTGCTCGTTGCAGAAGCTGATAGCTTCCTCTACCAGCAACTCGGTTTCGGGTCTGGGAATCAGCACCCTGCAGTCCACAAAAAAATCCAGTCCGTAAAATTCCCTTGTTTTGATGATGTAGGCCAGGGGCTCACCCTGCAACCGCCGTTTTGTCCATTCGTCCAGAATTCTCTCTTTGGCGGTGTCAAACTCAATATTAAGGTCAAGGTATAACTGGGCACGGGTCAGGTTGAGGATATACCGCAGCAAAACCTCGCTTTCG
>CAITCX010000277.1 GCA_903890885.1 uncultured Dehalococcoidia bacterium | reverse complement strand
TGTTCTATTATGATATCAGATCGATTAAAAGGAGTTACAAAATGCACGATCTTATTAAACGGAAAAGTGGCGGTCAACCCAATAATCGCAACGCCCTTAAACATGGCTTTTACTCCAAAGTGCTGGCTCCCCAGGAAAAACGCGAATTGAAGTATGCCGGTGGAGTCGATGGGCTTGACCAGGAAATAGCTATTATCCGTATCAAGTTCAGGTCGCTGCTTGCCCAGGATGGGCAAAACCTTCGCCTTATTAACCAGACCGCTGTCACTCTCGGCAAACTTTATGCGCTCAAATATAGCTTCAGCAGGACCGATAACGATAAATTGATCGAAGCCTTTAACACTGTCCTGGCAGAGTTCGTCGTCCCCGGGCCTCCGGACCACGATACTGCCTCTTTGAGTAGTCCCTCATCACCCCTTCAAGGACAGCCCTAAATGCTAAATGCCCTCCGTCCCTACCAGTTCGAAATCGCCGCCGCTGTTCTTGATAGCGTTTTTTATCGGAAAGGCCTCACCTTTTCCGTTGAGATCGCCCGCCAGGGCGGTAAGAATGAGCTGTCCGCCCGGTTGGAAAGGCTCTTGCTTACCCTTAATTTGGATCAGCCTTTACAGCTTGTTAAATGTTCTCCCACCTTTAAACCCCAGACCCTGATTTCGATGATGCGCTTGAAAGACCGCCTGAATGACGTCGGCCTTCAGGGTGTTTGGACCTCCGAACTGGGTTATATCATCCGCCTCGGCCAGGCCCGCGCCATCTTTTTATCTGCCGATATCGGGTCTAATGTAGTCGGCAACACCGCCCATCTCCTGCTTGAAATTGATGAGTCTCAGGATGTTAACAAAGATAAGTATACCAAGGAGTTTAAGCCTATGGGTGCCGCCACTAACTGTACCGTCGTCCACTACGGCACCACCTGGGATGACTCTACCCTCCTGGAGCAGGTCAAGCAGACTAACCTTGAATTGCAGAAAATGGACGGCATCCAGCGCCACTTTCGCTACGACTATCTGGAAGTCGGCCGCTATAACCGGGAGTATCTTGTTAATGTGGAAATGGAACGCCAGCGCATAGGCGAAAACCACCCTCTCTTTCTTACCCAGTACCGTCTCCTGCCGGTTCATGGCGGCGGCGGCTTCCTCAACTCTACTCAACTGGCTCAGTTGCAGGGAACGCATTGTCGGCGTTCTCACCCGGAATCCGGCCATATATACCTTGCCGGCATCGACCTCGCCGGCGCAGCCGAATCAGGTGAAGACGATTTCCTGAGGTCTCTGTCGCCCCGTCGGGATTCCACCGTCATCACCATCGCCGAACTGATTTATGATCCCAAACACAGTGATACCCTTATAAATTCTGAATCATCTCCTTCATGCCCATTCATAAATCAACTCCATCTCATCAAGGTCGTAGAGCACTATCGCTGGACCGGTCAACCCCACACAGACCTGTATGCGCAATTAGTCGACCTGCTGAAGAATGTCTGGCACTGTAAGAAGATATTAGTGGATTCTACCGGTGTCGGTGAGCCTGTTGCCGCTTTCCTGAAACAGGCCCTTGGCCAAAAGGTTGTCCCCTTCAAATTTACCGCCCAGTCCAAATCGCTTCTGGGTTTCAACCTCTTGTCAGCCGTTAACTCCGGACGCTTAAAGATATACTCCGCGGAGGGCTCGCCGGACTATCAGGAATTGTGGTTTGAATTGAATAAAGCCAAAAGCCTTTACCGCCCTAACCGCACCTTTAACTTCTTTGTCGATCCCTCTGACGGTCATGATGATTTCTTGATGAGCCTGGCCCTCCTGGTCGAATCCGCCGGTCTCTATGAACCCCGCGCCGCCAGAGGTAAAGACTTCGGTAAATCTCTTAACTGAGTTTAGTACCTTAACAATTTAATAGTCGCCCTCGTCTACCCCTCGTTTTCCACTCGATATGACTCGTTCACCACTCGTTTACCACTCGTTTTGACTCGTTTTGACTCGTTTCAACTCGATATTAGCACGTTTTTACCCTCAATTTCTTTATTTATCGCGGAAAAACCAGCGACTCGTTCCGAAAATTTTCGGAACGAGTCGAACCGATATAATATCCGGGAGACTGTCCGTTTCCACTTTTTATCTCCCTGGGGCGGGAATACTCTTCACGGACAGCTTCCCGGTGAGCCTTCTAAACTGCCTCCGGTCCTTTTTCACCGGTCCTGATCTTGTAGACTTCCTCTACCGGCAGGACGAAGATCTTGCCATCGCCTACTGCTCCGGTCTTAGCCCGCTCGATGATAGTATCCACCACGATCTGGCAGTCTTTGTCTTCTACAATTATCTCTATCTTTTTCTTGGGCAGGAATTCTATCCTGTGTTCACCCACCCGCCACTTCAGCGAGATACCCTTCTGCTTGCCTCTTCCCATCACGTCGCTGACTGTCATACTTATAAAACCTTTTTCTTCCAGGGCAATTTTAATTAAATGGAATCTTTCTTCTCTAACAATTGCTTCGATCTTTTTCATTTCACTCTCCTACAACTCGTCACCATAGGCAGTCTCACCGTGTTGAGATATATCCAGACCTAAACTCTCTTCCTGTGCATTAACGCGTAACCCCATGGTCATATCGATTACCTTTCCGATTATCCAGGTCATCCCGAAGGAGAAAGCCCAGACAACTGCAATAGCCACGATTTGCTTGCCTACCAGCATCCAGTTACCGTGTATCAAACCGTTAGCCCCTGCGCTGTTGACCGAAGCGCTGGCAAATATACCCGTAGCCAGTGCGCCCCATGTGCCGCCCATACCGTGGCAGGCGAAAACATCCA
>CAITCX010000276.1 GCA_903890885.1 uncultured Dehalococcoidia bacterium | reverse complement strand
GTCGTTCGATCTTGTCGCGCGGCGAAACCACAAGTATATAAGGTGGTTCTTCCAGCTTGAAATAAACCGGCGGAAAAGTAAAATGCAAATTGATGAAGGGGTTATAGATGCCCTCTTCAGCCAGGACCTGACTGATTTGGGAGGCCAGAATGTTCTCTACCCTGGCTTTGAGAGCTGGATCCTGGCTGTCCGGGGTACTGGCGAAAAAACGGATTACGATGTCCGGTTCTGAGTCGCTAGTTATATCGTCCGCTCGGTTCGTCTGTTTCAGATGGCTGTAAAGGGTCTTGAATTCCCAGTCGGCATAGTTGAAAGTATATGGTTTTACCAGTGAATTCAAGCGGTGATTAAATGAGGCCGTGGAGTCATCCGGCTTGGCCGTGCACCCGCCGGCCAGACCTAGCACCAGCAGACTGGATAACAGCCACAATTGCAACTGCAACCTGGATTTCATAATTTCAAATTCGCTTTGTCCTGTTGGATTATCATGATAAGGGAGCGACTGGTCTTTCCGTGAACATTGTGAACCATGTGACGAATAACCTTTTTGGAAAGAGCGGATATCATTTAAGCCGCACTTTCTATTTTGTCCACGCCAGGCCTCCAGGTGGGATTTAGGTCGCTCTTTTAATTATAGGCATATCTTTTTACTTCTTGTCCAGCGGACAGGGTATAATGATTATGATAAGGTAAAACTATTATTTATTAACAGAACATAAAGGGTGAGGGGTGAAGTTGAAAATAATTAAGGCTGTGGTATTCGATATGGACGGTTTGCTGCTGGATACCGAACGTATCTCTCTGAAAACCTTTATGGAAGCCTGTCATGAAAACAGGTTTGAACCGGATATAACCATCTATTACCGTATAATAGGAACCAACTCGGCCATGACCAAAACAATCCTGACTGAAGGATATGGGCCATCTTTTCCTTATGATGCGGTGACCACGTCCTGGAGAGAAAAATTTAACCAGGAAGCCTACGAGAAAGGCGTACCTTTAAAACCGGGAGTGTGGGAGTTATTGAGTTTTCTGGAACATAACAGAGTCCGGATGGCGGTAGTGACTTCCAGCAGGAGGGATATTGCCATCAGAGGGTTGGGAAACACCGAGCTATTAAAATATTTTGAATTTGTTTTAGGCGGAGACCAGATAGACAACGGAAAGCCCCATCCTGAGATGTATCAGAAAGCCTGTCAACAACTGGTTTTGCTTCCTGGTGAGTGCCTGGCGCTGGAGGATTCCGACAACGGTGTACGGTCGGCAGGGGGGGCAGGTTTACAGGTGATACAGGTCAAAGATATTCTTGAGCCTTCTGCAGAAGTTCGGGCCCTGGGCTACCCTGTTATGGATTCTCTTATGGAAGTCCAAAATCATTTAAAGGGCCGATTCTCTTTATAGGAAATGTATAGAACTTAACAGGATTTTAACAATTATGTTATATTATGCTTAGTAGAAAGAAGGTTAATCTTTCGATAGGATTAACCCGGCATGAAGATATTGAAATATTAGGAGGGACACGATTATGAAGCAAAAGAAACTGATTACCATTGTCTCGATATTAGCAGGCGTCATTGTTTTGATGGGCTTGATAGGAGGTTCAGTGCTGGCAGCTGACCCTACTCCTACATCTCCTGATGCAGCCAAAACTCCGAAAGTCACTTATAATGCCAGATTGGCCGAAAAGCTGAACATCTCTCAGGCGACACTGGAAACAGCTATTGCTCAGGTTCAGAAAGACATACAGATGGAAGCTCTGTCTGCTCGTCTGCAGGCGCTGGTAGCCGCTGGCAAGATGACCCAAGCCCAGGCTGATAGTTACAAGACATGGATGGGAAATAGGCCGACGGATGTGCCGGCTCTGCCTGAGATGCGGGGCGGTTCCGGTCCTACTATGATGGGGCCAGGTTTTAGTGGTATGCACGGTGGTTTTCAAGGCGGCCCCGGTGGTCCTCAAGGTGGACCCGGTGGTCCTCAAGGTGGACCCCAGGGTGGCAATGGTGAGCGTGGACAGAGATCTGCTCCTCCCGCTACTACAAACCAATAGGTTTATCTAGCGGAGTTCACTTTCTTAATTGAATTAACGGCCGGGTTGCTCTCATCAAGCGACCCGGCCGTTTCATTATCAGAAGCGGAAGCAGAGGTCTAGTCCCATTGCCAGAAAAAGGAGGCCCAGGTAGGGGAAAGCCGATAGTTTGTACAACTTCCAGGCGTCTTTAGAAGCGCCGGTTATCATCAGGCGCCAGCTGGCATATACAATGATAAACCCGGACACGGCAGCCATTATCAGGTATAAATGACCAAAGTTTCCTGCAAAATATAAGATGATAGAAGCAGCAAATAAAAGCAGGCAGAAAACGAATAGTATTCGGGAAACTGTGCGCGGACTGCTACTCATTGGGAAATAATTGAGTCCTGCTTGACGGTAATCTTCACGATGGGCGGTCATGATGCTCCAGATGTGCGAGGGTAACCATACTGCGATAAGAACGCACAGTAGCAATACTTCCCAGTTGAAGACCGCTTTAACCGCGAACCATCCCATCAAGATGGGCGCGCACGAGGCTATCATTCCCTGGGGAAAGACGCAGGTCACTTTTTTGCGGTAGATCACGGCGGCGGCTGTGCCTACCAAATCAGCGATGAATGCCCAGGGATGCAGAAACCAGGCCATCACCAGGCCAACTGCAGTGAGAGCAGCGGTAAAATACAGGGCCCTCTCCGCTGGAAATAACCTACCTGAAGGCAAGGCACGGCGGCGAGTGCGCTCCATGCGGGCATCCAGGTGGCGGTCCAGGTAATTGGTCAATCCATTCGCCCCGGCGCTGGCTACCAGAATGGCAGTTGAAACAAATAATACGCGACCGATGGACAGATTTCCGCCAGCAGCCGCTAAAGCAGTGATTATTCCGATAAAGACCAGCAGGGCCGTCTCCCGGGGTTTAATCAAGTTGAGGTATTCTTTAAGGCCGCCCCGGCCTTTACCTTTACCCTGATATTTAACAGTTTTTGTTTGCATAAATTTATCTAGGTGCAGAGAGTAAACCTGCAGCAGGGCTACTCCGGTGGATACTCCAAAGGTCGGGTTTCGTTGAGGAAAGACTGCAGAATGACTGCAGCAGCCATAGCATCGTATTCAATCTTTTTAGTCCTGGTAGACTTCTTCCCGCTGGATTCTTCATGCAGATCTTTTGCGGTTACCGTAGTCAGCCTTTCATCGCGGAATTGCACAGGCACTGGTGATTTGCCGATTAATATTTCTGTAAAGGCGCTCACTTTTTCAGCCTGCCGGCCCAGGGTGCCATTTAAAGACCTGGGAATGCCAACTATGATACATTCAACACTGTGCTTTTTTACGAGATCAAGGATGGCAGTGATATCTGCCTGGTCGCTGGTATGTTCAAAAATAAGCAAGGGACTGGCCAGGATGCCCAACGCGTCGCTTAAGGCTACTCCAATCCTTTTATCTCCTATATCCAGTCCTAGGCTGCGCAACCGCTCTCCTTATCGGAATTTCAAACCCGTATATAGGTCTTTTTGGCCTGAAATTATTTAATCAAAGTTTTAACCAGTTGAAGGGCTTCGCCGACTTTGCTTTTATCCTTGCCCCCCGCTTGTGCCATACCCGGCTTACCTCCCCCTCCGCCTCCTGCCACTGCTGCCACCTTTTTTACAATCTCACCGGCGTGATAGCCTTTTTGAACCAGATCGGGAGTGACCATGGCTATAAAAGAGGGTTTGTCCTCGAAAACAGCGGCCAGTACGATGACAGCGCTGCCCAGTTTTTCCTTGAGGGCGTCCGCCATTTCGCGCAGGGAGTCTACCCTGGCGGTTTCCACCTGTGCAGCCAGCACCTTGACACCATTGATGCTCTCAACCTGGCTCAGGATGTCTCCTGCGCTCTTGCGTGAGAGGTCCTTTTGCAAGCTGGCCAGCTTTTTACGCTCCTCTTCCAGTTCATTGATTAAAAGCATCAACTTATCGTGGGCGCCTGTGGTGGAAGTCCCCAGCGCCAGGGCAATACGGGCCAGATTCAGGAAATTGTGCTCGATATAAGCCTCGGCACCCTTGCCGGTAACACCCTCAATGCGGCGTAATCCGGCTCCGATACTGCTCTCGTTGACTACCCGGAAGAAGCCGATCTGCCCGGTAGCGGAAACGTGCGAACCGCCACATAGTTCAGCGCTGAACACAGGCGTGCCGATCTTAATGACACGAACCACATCACCATATTTTTCATCGAAGAGGGCAGTAGCCCCCTCCGACACGGCTTGCTTGTAACCCATCCGTTCCGCATTCACAATTAAATTCTCGCGGATTTTCTTGTTGACGATATGCTCCACTCTCTGTATTTCATCCGCTGTCATGGCCGTCAGATGAGAGAAATCAAAGCGGAAATCGTATGGTCCAACCTGCGAACCTCTCTGCTGGACATGCTGTCCCAGGACCTGGCGAAGGGCATATTGCAGCAGGTGAGTGGTGGTATGATTACTGGCGATATCGCGGCGGCGCAGTTCGTCAACTTCCGCCGTTACCTCATCGCCAACCTTCAAGCTGCCTTTTTCCACCTTGCCCTGGTGGACGATGTAGGCAGAAATATGGATAGTGTTGGTAACCGTCAACAACCCGTTGGTATGAGTGATGGTGCCGGTATCTCCTACTTGGCCGCCCATTTCTCCGTAAAAGGGAGTAGCGTCCAGTATTATATTGGCTTCCTGCCCGGTGGAGACTGAGTCCACCGAGGTGTTATTTACCAGGATATCAATGATACTAGATTTATGGTTTAGCTTTTGATATCCGACGAACTCAGACTGTTTGAGGTTGGCCCTCATCTCAATCTTGTCACTGCCCTTGAAGTTATCGAATTTATGGGCGGCACGGGCACGTTCCTTCTGTTTCTCCATCTCTTTTTCAAAGCCGTCCAAATCCAGGGATAAACCAGCCCGGGCGACGATCTCCCGCGTTAATTCCACCGGGAAACCGTAGGTATCGTAAAGCTTAAAGACCTGGTCACCGGGAATCATTTTATTAGCCTGTCCGGCGCCAGTCATCAAATTATCCAGCATGGTTAGACCGGTATTGAGAGTCTCGTGGAATCGTGACTCTTCAGCGGCGGCAATTTTCAATATCAAGTCCTTGCCATTAGCCAGTTCAGGATAGATACTCTGCAAATGTTCGATTGAGGCCAAACAGGTATCCGCCAGAAACAGTTTTTCCAGTCCCAATCGCTTGCCGAAAAGGGCAGCCCGGCGGATTAGACGGCGTAATACGTAACCACGCCCGTCATTGGCTGGAATAACGCCATCCGCCATAAGGAACGAGATAGCCCGGCTGTGCTCTACGATTACGCGCATGGCGTTGTCCGTTTCTTCGTTTTCGCCGTATTTTTTACCGGCGGTGACGGATAGCTTTTGCAACAGGGGCGCGAAAATGTCAGTGTCGTAGACCGTAGTTTTACCTTGCACTACAGCCACTATCCTCTCCAGCCCCATACCGGTATCGATGTTGGGCCGGGGGAGCAGAGTACGAACCTGGTTTTCATCTTGATTGAATTGCGTGAAAACCAGATTCCACATTTCTACGAAGCGTCCGCAGCCGCAACCGGGATTGCAGTCCGGCTTGCCGCAGCCATATTTATCGCCAAAATCGTAATGTAATTCAGAACAAGGGCCACAAGGGCCTGAACTACCGGCAGGGCCCCAAAAATTGTCTTTAGCTCCGAAACGCATGATGCGCTCAAGTGGGACGCCAACCTGTTTGTTCCAAATATCCAGGGCCTCATCGTCATCTGTGAAGACTGTGATCCAGACTTTCTGCGGGTCCAGTTTCAAGCGGTCGATAATGAACTCCCAGGACCAGGCTATAGCCTCCTTTTTAAAATAGTCGCCTATACTGAAGTTACCCAGCATTTCGAAGAAAGTCAGGTGCTTGGTATCGCCCACAGACTCAATATCGGTGGTGCGGAAGCTCTTCTGGCAGGAGGCCAGTCGGCGGTTGGGGGGCGTTTCTAATCCCAGGTAATAATTCTTAAACTGCACCATGCCGGCTGTAGTAAACAGCAGGGTAGGATCGTTTTTAGGTACGAGCGATGAACTGGGAATCACACTATGGATTTTCTCTTCAAAGAACTTCAAATAGGCACTGCGAATTTCAATACTGTTCACTAATAACTCCTGAAATAATTTAGGGTTCCGAGTCCTGGTTTTTAATAGATATACGAAAGTGGTTCCTCACCCTACGATTTTAGAGTAAGGCCAGAGGAGTGTCAATTTGGAGACGACTTTTGGTAACGTCAAGATAGTTGTGTAAATTTAAGGATGGGCTTATCCTTCCAGCTTTTATTCAAATGACTAATCACTCCAAAGATGAT
>CAITCX010000275.1 GCA_903890885.1 uncultured Dehalococcoidia bacterium | reverse complement strand
GCCGGCTGCTCCGCCTGGGTATTCCGATGCTTGTCTTCATGTTCGTTATCAGCCCTCTTGCGGCTATTTACGGCATCAACGCCATGCCTGCCAGCCTGACCCGTCTGACAACACCGTTGACCTGGTCTGACTATCCCCACCTGGTCGGTATCGGGCCATTCTGGTTCAGCATCATGTTGTTTGTCTTTGATTTTGCCTATGCCGGATGGCGGACAATATCCAAAAACCGGATAGCCCTGCCAGCCTGCGGCTTCAAACTGCCCGGTTATCTCAAGACAGGCATCTTCATCCTGGCACTGGCGCTGGTCAGCTACCTGGTGCGGATTCCCTGGCCGCTGGGTACATATGTGATCAGTTTTCCGTCGCTGGCCTACCTTCCGCAGTATTTGGGCTTTTTCTGTCTCGGCATCCTGGCCTATCGCCGCAACTGGCTGCCAACTCTGCCGTCTACGGGATATGGGGTTTAATAGCCGCACTGGCAGTCACGATTACTCTTTTCCCCCTGGCGCTGACGGGCCTGAGCAAATTGTCAGGCGCTTTTCTGGGCAACGGAACGTGGCAATCTGCGGTTTACGCCCTCTGGGACTCTATTTTCTGTGTCGGGCTTTTTACGGCCCTGATCGTCTTTTTCCGCCGCCTGCCTGACCGTCAAACCAGATTTGCCGGTGCACTTTCCAGTCAGACCCTGCTAGTATTTTTGGTTCATATCCCCGTCCTGGTATTTCTGGCAATAGCGCTGCGCGATCTCAGCCTGCCGGGCCTGCTCAAATTCGTCATCGTGGCTGTCATCGGGGTCCCGCTCAGCTTTACAATTGCCAACTTGATCCGAAAAATAGCGCTGGTCTCAAGGGTGCTTTGATTTAACTATGTTACTTGCGTCAGGGTATGGAACAGGTGGCGCCAGGATAATGAGCCCTGTACCCAAAAACCCAGATCTTTTACGTTTGGCGGATTTTCAGTGTTTACGCCGATTTCAAAAACCAGGGATTGGCCGGGAAACAAAAAATAACCGTGCTTGACTTCATCGCCCGTTACTGCGGGATAAGCGTCAGTTGAACCGGCCAGCGGTTTCATTAGCTCTAAAAATTGCGTTATTGGTAATTTGGCATGCTGCTGCGGGGCTTTTGTAAAATCAACTTTGAAGTGGTTTTGATTTGCCCAACCCTGGGCACCTCTCCTTACTTCAACCAAATTACTGACCAGGTTAACCCCGGAAAAAACGATCATGGGCCAGGTTGCTTCAACCGGAGCAATATTTGAGATAGTAGTTTTAACAATATAGCCTGGTTTCGTCTTCAAAACACGTCCGTCAGCTTTTTGCTCAACTTCACCCTGTTTTGTCTCAACCTCTGTTTTTAAAAAGGCCATCATCCCTTTAATTGCTTGATATGTTTCCATTTCGTTTAATTCCATCTGACTGTTTCACAACCTCCTTGGTTACGATTTCTTAAAAGGTATTATACATCAAATGTAGGTAATCAGTTCATCACGAGAAAATGTTTTGTAATTACTTCAAAATAAATTCACTCTTTAAAAGGTGAGACCTTGCAAGGTGAGACCTATTGATGCATATTCATGATTTGAAGCCTAATGAGTTACAATATGAAAAGACGTTCACGCCAAAGCAATACCAGCCAATATTGGAGAAACTCCAGTCACAGCTGTTTCTTTCCCTGTCCCAGGCTACCCGCTTAGGCCTGTCAGGTTTTCTAATCAGGGAATCCCGTATGTCCCGCTATTGCCATCCAGAAAGATGGGCAGGTGAGGAGGGTATAGGGTAAAAAGCATGAAGATTAAAGCCAGCAAAATAATGAAAACCGCAGATAAGGCGCTCGAATATTTGTGCAACTGGCCTGAAGTCATTATCCTGTAACTGATCGACTGCCCAATGATGATAGCCACCAGAAAAATAAGAATATCCACTATCAGAATCTCTTTTCCCACCACGGCTGTATATCCATAAAAAACCAGACCTGTAATTATGGGTATCACATAAACTGCCGCAGCCTTGGCTGTTAAGAAATTGTTGGCCTGCCTTTGCAGAAATTTATATTCGATGGCAGCATAGACACACATGGGCCAGAATCCCTGTTTAAAATGCTCCCAAACACT
>CAITCX010000274.1 GCA_903890885.1 uncultured Dehalococcoidia bacterium | reverse complement strand
CAGTAGTCCTGAAGCCAATCATACCTGGCCAACGCCTCACTGGTGGCCATAACTTCCACGCCCTCTTGTTGAGAGGAGAAATGGACAGGGGTGTTGTCCATTTGTATAAAAGTGCCAGACCTTCCAGATGGGTTATCCAAAATAACTCCTGAGGAAAGCATTTGCTCCTTATCCTGCACAGGCAGGACAGAGAGATCGGACTGATAAGGCAAATCTTTCTCAGGATTGGTAAAACCGGATAAATCTAAATCACTGCCGTCAGCGGCCTTTTTGCTCAAGGACGCCAGTGCCTTTTTTTGATGGCTTTCAGAAGACTTTATTTTGCGCAACTCAGGCATGTGCTGTATCCTTTTTCTTTTATTTCGGCCAACATCTCATGGGGGTCTCCCTCGCAACCGATGTGCCCACCGCAAAGGACATAACCCGTACGGGCGTTAACGTAATCCAGAATATAGCCAGTATGGGTAATGATCAGCCCCATACATTTTCTGTCCTTAATAGTACTGTCTTTTTCCAGCAGTTCATTGATCAATTTGCCTATCAGAGAAATATTGACCAGATCGACACCTGACTCCGGTTCATCGAGCAAAACCAGTTGAGGGCGCTGGGCCAGTAATTGTAATAACTCAGAGCGTTTTATCTCACCACCGGAAAAACCGTAATTGATGTCCCTTTCCAGAAAATCGGCAAGATTGGCCTTTTCTGCCAGCCGGAGTATATCCTCCTGGCCGCCGCGCTCTTTCAAACAAGCTGCCACCATATCCATGGTTTTGACACCGCGAATAACAGGGGGACGCTGAATGGAAATACCTATCCCCAGCCTTGCCCGCTGATCTATTGGTACATTGGTGATATCTTGTCCATTAAAGATAATTGTTCCGCTCGTTATTTTGTATTTAGGAAAACCCATGATAGCGGAAAGCAGGGTGCTTTTACCCGCTCCATTTGGACCAAATAGAATATGGGTCTCACCGGTCTTGATGGTCAAATTGATATTCCGCAGGATTTCTTTGTTCTCGACTGAAACACTTAGATTAAAAATTTCCAGCATTTTATACTCCCAAAATAGTTATCCACCGTCCATAGACTGGTGTTCTTTCAGGGTAAACCATTGGGCGGGGTCTTTAAGAAATTCAAAATACTCCAATAATAAAGAATGATGAGTTCGTTCCTGCTCAGCCAGTGCCTCGCAGAAACGCTTTTCAATCGGATAGGAAGTTGTGGCGGCCCAGGTCAGATAATAATCAAGGGTTTTATTCTCCATCTCCATGGCTTTTTGAACTGACTTCAGTTCGCTGTCCATGGATTTTGTACGGCCTGAAACAGGTTGACTGAAAGGACCTGTAGAGGTACCAACCTGGCTTGGGCCAACCTTGACTTCAGGCCATTCCGCTTTTACCTCGATGTCGTGGTAGATCGTCTCGAAATTCAAGATATGCTGGTTTTCTTCTAATGCCAAAGCGGCAAAGAGTTTACGTCCAGATTCATTATTCCCGGTTTTGCTCAACTGCTGATAGTATTTCTTTCCGTCTTTTTCCATTTGAATAGCCGCCTGTAATGTTTCCAGTGTTTGTTGCTGTTCCTTATTCATAGGCCTCCTCATCAAGGACACCACTAATCTAATATTCTCATTATATAGTTCATAATACTACTACAAAAAAGGTAAGTCACGCAGAATTCTCATAAGGGCAAGATTAAGGGAATTATTATTGGACGAAAGAGCCACCATTGGTTATAATGACGACAGCTATGGGCGTACTTTATATTGTAGCTACTCCGATTGGCAATCTGGAAGATATCACCTTGAGAGCGATAAGAACTCTCAAGGATGTTAAACTGATAGCGGCCGAAGATACCCGTAAAACCCGGCAATTATTAAATGCCTACGATATTAAAACCCCCACCACCAGCTATCATGAACACAATAAGTTGACTAAACTCAACTATATTTTAAAGGTACTGGAACAGGACGACGTCGCT
>CAITCX010000273.1 GCA_903890885.1 uncultured Dehalococcoidia bacterium | reverse complement strand
GGTATTATCCGCGTCGGCGCTGAAGTAAATCCCGGTGTTATCCTGGTAGGAAAAATCAGCCCCAAGGGTGAAACCGAGCTTTCCGCTGAGGAAAAACTATTACGCGCCATCTTTGGTGAAAAAGCCCGCGAAGTTAAAGATACGTCGCTGCGCGTTCCGCATGGCGAATGGGGCAAGTTATCAACGTAAAAGTTTTCTCCCGCGAAAACTCAGACGAAATATCCGCCGGTGTTAATGAGTGGGTACAAGTCTGGGTAGCCCAGAAGAGAAAAGTCTCTGTGGGAGATAAAATCGCCGGCCGCCACGGCAACAAGGGCGTGGTATCCATCATTGTTCCCAAAGAAGATATGCCATTCCTGCCTGATGGCACGCCAGTAGATATCGTACTTAATCCCATCGGTGTACCTTCCCGTATGAATATCGGACAAATCCTGGAAACTCACCTGGGCTGGGTATCTCAAGTACTGGGGATCAAGCTACTCACACCTGTTTTTGACGGTGCAACAGATGCCGATATAGAAAATGGACTTGCCCGGGCCTGGCTGGTGCAAAAAGCCCAGGCCGTGGAACTAGACCCGCTGGACGACCATCCGAGTCTGGATATGGAAAAAGCCAAACAATGGTTGACCGAACGCGGATACGATGCAGAAAAGGTCTTTGACTCCGCCAACCTGGTAGAAGCCAAAAAGGCCTGCCTATCGCTCTGGTTGGGCGACATCGGCATCAGCACTGACGATATGGAATTGGAAGAGATTGACCAACTGGCTAAGAGGGTTAGTTCAGCCAAGAGCATGGCTTCACCCATTACCGGAAAAGTCATACTGCGAGACGGACGCACCGGCGACACCTTCGACCAGCCTGTAACCATCGGCAACATCTACATGATGAAGCTTATCCACCTGGTTGAGGATAAAGTGCATGCCCGTTCCACCGGCCCCTACTCCCTGATTGCTCAACAACCATTAGGAGGTAAAGCCCAATTCGGCGGACAGCGTTTCGGAGAAATGGAAGTCTGGACACTGGAAGCTTACGGCGCTGCCCATAACCTGCAAGAGATCCTCACCATCAAGTCTGATGATGTGACCGGGCGAGCCAAGACTTATGAGGCTATTGTCAAGAACGAGGATATTGTTCAACCCGGTGTGCCGGAATCCTTTAAAGTGCTGGTTAAAGAATTGCAAAGCCTGGGCCTCTCTATTGAGGTTATCAATGAAGAAGAAGCCGGAGAACCTGTAGAGCTCCCCGCTGAAGGCGAAGTTACTCAGGAAACTCCCGAAGAGGTAGAGAAAACAAATGCTGGAAGTTAACGATTTTGATGCAATCCGTATCTCACTGGCATCTCCAGAACAGATCAAAAGCTGGTCTTACGGTGAAGTAACCAAGCCTGAAACCATAAACTACCGAACCCTGAAACCGGAGCGGGACGGCCTATTTTGCGAAAAAATCTTCGGTCCTACCAAGGACTTCGAGTGTTTCTGCGGTAAATATAAGAAAATACGCTACAAGGGTATTATTTGCGACAAGTGCGGCGTCGAAGTGGCCCGCGCCAAGGTGCGCAGAGAACGCATGGGACATATCGATTTGGCCTGCCCGGTCAGCCACATCTGGTTTGCCAAGGGCGTACCCAGCCGTCTGGGTTTGCTGCTGGATATGTCTCCACGCAGTCTGGATCGCGTTCTCTATTTTTCACATTATATCATCACCAGTATCAATGAAAGCGCTTTACAAACCGCCATTAAGGGCATGGAAGACGCCCTGGCGGCTGATACTGCCAAACGGCAGTCCGAGCTGGATGCTAAGATCGCTGAATTGGAAAGCAACGAAGGTTCGATTGAAGTAATCACCCAGCTTCGCTCCAACTTCGTTGATGAAGATACCAAAGTAAAAGATCAAGCGGCTGTCAACATCGAGCAAATCAAGGATTTACATGTCAAAGAGCTACTGGCCGAGAGCCAATTCTATGAATTAAAAGAAAAATACGGTGATGTTTTCGAAGCCGGTATGGGTGCCGAGGCCATCCTGAAGATCACCCGTTCAATCAATCTGGATGAAATGCGCAATGTTTTGATCCAGGAAACGTTCTCGGCCTCTGGCCAGCGCCGTAAGAAGGCCAGTAAACAGTTACAGGTTGTGGAGGCCTTCCGCCGCAGCGGCAATAAGCCCGAATGGATGATCGTGACTGTACTGCCGGTACTGCCCCCCGATCTGCGCCCAATGGTCCAGTTGGATGGCGGCAGATTTGCCACCTCCGATTTAAACGATTTATACCGCAGAGTGATTAACCGCAATAACCGGTTGCATCATTTGATGGATATAGGCGCACCTGAGATTATCGTCCGCAATGAAAAGCGCATGTTGCAGGAAGCTGTCGATTCACTGATCGATAACGGCCGCCGCGGCCGCGCGGTATCTATTAGCGGAAGTCATAAACTAAAATCGCTGTCTGATATGCTGCGCGGAAAGCAAGGCCGCTTCCGCCAGAACCTGCTGGGTAAGCGGGTTGACTACTCCGGACGATCTGTCATCGTGGTCGGACCTGAACTCAAACTACATCAGTGCGGATTACCGCGCCGCATGGCGCTGGAACTTTTTAAGCCCTTCGTGATGCGCTACCTGGTACAGAAAGACCTGGCCCATAACATAAAAAGCGCCCGCCGCCTGGTGGAAAGGGCCAGACCTGAAGTTTATGATATTCTGGAAGAGGTCATCAAGGAGCGTCCTGTATTGCTTAACCGCGCCCCTACACTGCACAGGTTGAGCGTTCAGGCCTTTGAGCCCGTGCCTATTGACGGTTCAGCCATACAGCTTCATCCGCTGGTCTGTTCAGCCTTTAACGCAGACTTCGATGGCGATCAAATGGCTGTGCATGTTCCCCTTTCCAAAGAAGCAGTGATCGAAGCCCGCGAACTGATGCTGAGCATCCATAACATGCTTTTGCCCAGCTCCGGCGATCCTGTAGTAACCCCTACCCTGGACATGGTACTCGGTTCTTATTACCTGACCACCATCCGCGCCTTCGCCAAAGGGGAAGGGCAGACATACGGCAGTTTCGAAGATGCAACAATGGCCTATGACATGGGTATCATCGATCTGCGCGCCGAAATCATCGTCAGAGACATGTTAAGAGGCGGCCAAAGAATAAAAACCTCCGTCGGGCGCATTATCTTCAATTCAGCCCTACCTAAAGAAATAGGCTATGTCAATAAAGTTGTTGATAAAGGCGGTCTGAAGCAGATCGTGGCTGACTGCTACAAAATATTGACCAATGAGAAAACAGCCGAGGTGCTGGACAGCATCAAGAAGATAGGTTTCCATTACGCTACAATTTCCGGAATAACTATCGCCGCCAATGATATCGAAGTGCCGGCTGCCAAGACCGCCTTGATTAAGGAAGCCGAAGAAAAAGCAGCCGAGCTCGAAAGTCAGTTCCACAAAAAACTGATTACCGAAGACGAACGCTACAGCGGAGTGGTGGAAGTCTGGACTGAGATCGCGGATAGGCTGACAGACGCACTCACTAAAAGCATGGACCGCAGCAGCGGCATCTACATGATGTCCACCTCCGGCGCCAAAGGTAACATTTCCCAGATTAAACAAATGGCCGGTATGAGAGGTCTGATGACCAATCCTTCCGGTAGAATTATAGACTTTCCGATTAAATCATCTCTGCGTGAAGGCCTGAGCGTTCTCGAATACTTCATCTCCACTCATGGCGCACGTAAAGGTCTGGCTGATACGGCTTTGAGAACTTCCGGTTCAGGCTACCTGACCCGCCGCCTGATCGATGTTGCCCAGGATGTCATAACCCGGGAGGACGATTGCGGTACTCTGGATGGATCATGGATAGCCGATTCGTCGGAAAAGACACTTCTGCCCCCTCTGGCTAAGCGCATCATCGGCCGCATGGCCGCCGATAAGATTGTTCATCCTGAAACAGGTGACATTATTGTCGAGCGCAATCAGGAAATTGACGAAATAAGAGCCGCAGAGATCGTAACCGCCAAGATTACCAAGGTTTATGTTCGATCGCCCCTCAGCTGCCAGTCCCGCTGGGGCGTTTGCCGCATGTGCTACGGTAGAGACCTGGCTCGCGGTAAGCTGGTTGATCCTAACACCGCTGTCGGTATTATTGCTGCTCAGAGTATTGGTGAACCTGGTACTCAGTTGACTCTGCGTACTTTCCATACCGGTGGTATCATCGGTCTGGATATCACCACGGGTCTGCCCAGAGTTGAAGAGTTGTTCGAAGCCAGAACCCCCAAAGCTCAGGCTTTGAT
>CAITCX010000272.1 GCA_903890885.1 uncultured Dehalococcoidia bacterium | reverse complement strand
TGGATTCAGCACTTGCAGAATAATCCTAAATGGGTTCTGAAGGCCAGCAAGCAGGCCCGCGAGGCTGTGGAATACGTCATGACCGGCAAGCTTCCGGAGGGGAGAGGGCGTGCAACTGCTACGGCTTAAGACCCTCCCCGTTATTTTTGTGGCTGTCCAGGATCTCACGCTAATCGTTAGCGTCAAGACCAGTCAGAGGTGCAAGGCCCTGGGATTCGAGGGGATGCACTTCAAATGGGATCGAGACCGGCAGAAGTGGTACGGACCGATCAGCCTGAAGAACCTGGAGGCTCTGGACAGGTGGCCGGAGGCGGAGCTCTCCACAGAGGCCCGGCAGGCTCTGGGCGTATTCCGGGAGGCAGAGAGGAGACTGCGGGAGGTGGTTTTAGAGGATCCTTCATACAGCCTGCGGTGGGCTACCTATTTTTATATAATTGATGAAATCCGAGGTCCAAAGATGCCCAGGAAGCGATGGTCTTGGCTTTCTACTGTGCCCTGGGTGGCGAGCGGAGTGGAGGCCGCCCGAGGGCTTTGGAGAGAGGCTCGTTCGGGTTGTGCCTCTGCGGTCGGGAATATCTCGCCACGTTCATCATCTCGTTCTATGACATTTAATACAAATTGGTTAAATGCCATAGAACTTTTGGAGATGCACGCCAAAAACTTGTAAGTTATTCATAGTGCCTTTTGCGACCTTCCTAAATAGCCTGAAAATAGTTTTAACCTACTCAGCTACTCTAAGTACTCTATAGAATGATTTATCGACAATTCCTCGATTGTGGCTTTTCGCTATCATTGAATTTAAAAAACCGCCGTAAAATTCATCGCGCACCATCAAGGCTTTAAAACTTTGTTTCGTCTGCCTTTGCCCATATCATAAAGATGTGGGTAAGTATATAAATACCAAGCTTTTAGGACTTTACAAAGTAAAAGCTAAGGAACAAAATTTAATAACTATCGATGAGGTTTGATGTGTATGGGTAAGACATCCATTATGTTTTTGGTGATACTTGTACTATTGGCCATTACTATTTCAGGGCAAGGTCAAACGAGTCAATCTACTGCATCTACCACAACTACGACTACAACGACAATTGATCAGTTATATTGGAACTTTGATAAAGGATTCGAAGGCTGGGAAAGAACAGGATCTGTACCACCTTGGCACACTATGGAAAGTGCGATACAATGGTACGATCAATGGGGTGGTGCTCAGGGGGTTGTTGTTATTGATGCTTGTGAATGTAGGCTTTGTGGAGACGAAGGAATTCATGCGAAAGGTGTAATTAAAAAAACGGTTACGCTCCCGCAAAATGTGAAGACTATTACATTTAATGTCGTAAGAGTTAATCATGACGGTGGCGTTAGATTTGCTATATTAGATTCTGAAGGGCAGCACGTTCTGGGTGAAGAAATCCTCTCCGGAGAAATTACAAAGCAATTATCCTATGACGTTTCTGCGTGGAGAGGTAAGGCAGTTACCTTGGAAGTACAGACTTTTGGCGCTGGTATTGATGCTACTGGGTGCGCATGTCCGGATCCAAGATATGAATGTGGTCTCTGCTGTGGTGAATATGTTGGAATTGATTGGGTAAAGTGTAGTTCCTCCAAATTATCTATTCCCCCAACGGGCATAAATGCAGAAGATCTTGATAAATATAATCAGATAAAGCAACAAGTGATAGGACCGAATTACAAAGGGCCTATTCAAATTCAAAGAATTGCTATTCTTCAGGTAATCGGTGGACTTGCAGCAGTGGACACTGTGCAGGTAGATAGCGAAGGCAAAATAGTAAGAGCTTGGACACAAACGGGTTATTTGGGAGGGCTAGCCGCCAAAGCAGAGATTGGTTATGCAATAAGGAAATCAGACAAGCCCCCAACCGCAGGTTTAGAGGTTTTTATTGAGCCTGAAGCAAATGTAGGGCCGGTAAAAGCGGAAGGAGGTTTGAAAGTCGATATCGACGAACATGGTATCAGCGGTGGAGAGATTTCCGGAGGGGTGGAAGCAGGACCAGTTGCAGTGACAGGTTCAACAAGTACTGAAGGATGGATTGGGGTAGGGAATTTTGGGGTTGGGGCATCAATATTAGGGGATATGAGAACTGAAGAGCCCAAAGAAATAGACCACAACAGTATATTTGATAAGATTATCTTTGACATTATCTACGCCACGTATGGACCGACACAACCTATAGATCCAGCCAAAATGGTCGGTACCCGCAGTGACCTAACACAGACTCCAATCCCCTAGGTATCACCCCGATGAAAGCTAAAAGCTAATCTTAACTTAAAGTGGTGCGCATAACTTGCAGAATTTTTTCTCTTTTTTTCGACTCATTTAGTTTATCCAATGCCATAGAATAATTTCCCATGAAAGAGATGCCC
>CAITCX010000271.1 GCA_903890885.1 uncultured Dehalococcoidia bacterium | reverse complement strand
TGATCGAAAATACGGAGACCGGTGGGACATTGAAGCGGCACAATTTAAAAATTATCGAAACCCTTTTTGAGTCCACTGCGTGCCTGATTGCGGCAACTCCGGCTTTGAATTCTAAAAAGGTCATATTGATCAAATCCATCGCCGCGGTTCTGCAAAAAGCCGTGGAGGAGAGCTAACTTGGAGATCATCAACGGGTTTGAGGCTGCCAAAGCAAAACTGTCGCGCCAGATCACTGTGGATTTAGGCAAGGTCTCACCCAAAACGCAACAACGTCTGAAAGAAATTTTCAGCCGGGACATTACTGCCTCTGAAGCAGTAGCCCAGATTCTGAGCGACGTCAAAGAGAAAGGTGATGCCGCAGTGCTGGACTATACCTTGCGCATTGACCAATTCAAGATAAGTTCACTGGAAGTCTCGCGCCAGGAAATAAAAGCTGCTTACAACCAGGTAGATCAGGATCTGATAGACGCCTTAAAGGTAGCTGCTGAGCGCATCCGCCAGTTTCACCAGGAACAGAAAGATTACATTTTTCATGGTGTAATTGGCAATGAATGGGGTCAACTGGTCAGGCCGCTCACGAGAGCCGGTCTTTATACCCCGGCCAGCACCGCTGTTTATCCCTCGACTGTCTTGATGACTGCTATTCCAGCCAAAGTGGCAGGTGTCAATGAACTAATACACTGTACTCCTCCCCGTAGTAACGGGTTAGTGCCCCCGGCTACGCTGGTTGCAGCCGATTTAGCAGGCGTGGATCGCGTGTTCAGGATAGGCGGCGCCCAGGCCATCGCCGCCATGGCTTACGGCACCCGCTCCGTACCCAAAGTGGATAAAATATGCGGCCCTGGCAATCTCTTTGTAACTCTCGCCAAACAGGCCGTTTTCGGCGTCGTGGATATAGATGCCTTACAGGGTCCCAGCGAAGTCTTGATTATTGCCGATGATACGGCCAAATCTCACTATTGCGCGGCCGACTTAATAGCCCAGGCTGAACACGATCAGCTTCCACAGGTGGTTCTGGTTACTACTTCCACCCGCCTGGCTCGGGAAGTACAGCAAGAATTAGCCGTCCAATTAGCCAATCTGCCGCGCCAAAAAACCGCCGCCGAGTCACTGGATGCCCGGGCCGTCATCGCTGTGGTCAAAACGTTAGATGAGGCCGTACAAATCTCTAACCTCTATGCCCCTGAGCACCTTGAACTCATGATTGAAAAGGCTGAATCGTATATTGATCGAATTATCAATGCAGGCTGTATCTTCGTAGGTGAACTTGCCCCTGTCCCGATGGGCGATTATATCGCCGGACCTAACCATTCTCTGCCCACCGGCGGTACTGCCCGTTTCAGTTCACCTTTGAATGTAGCCGATTTTATTAAATTTATAGATGTTGTTAAGGTCGATAAAGCCCTGATCAAGAAACTGGGACCATCAGCTATAATCATCGCCCGTGCCGAGGGATTAGAAGCCCATGCCAGGGCCATTGAACTAAGACTGAATGACCAGTAAAAAACCCTTTCCTGTGTTAAATTAGAAACATGATCAGAGATCTGGATTTGAAGTTAGACGCTTTTTAAAATTCCAAGACAGCGTACACCACCTGCGCCGTAACAAGTTGGCAATGGATACTCTTATCCACTGGCTCAAAGCCTATTTAATTCAACCCTAAAAATTGACCCCGTATACCCAAGAGACTATAATAAGATTGATAGTCTGTGTTCACAATCTCGATTTAGGCAGGGAAAATTGCGAGAGGCTTGTGGCATTTTCGGAGTGTATGCCCCAGGCGAAGACGTCGCCAGGATTACCTTCTTCGCCCTATTCGCTCTTCAACATCGCGGCCAGGAAAGTGCCGGAATAGCTACCTCCGACGGTAAGAAAATTCAGGTTTTCGCCAGAATGGGTCTGGTCTCACAGGTATTCGATGAGGAGTCTCTAAGTCAACTCACCGGCAATATCGCCATAGGTCATAACCGCTATTCTACTACAGGCGCCAGCCGTATCTGCAATGCCCAACCTATCGTGGTAGGTTCCGGAGAAAATCTTATGGCCGTTGCCCACAACGGTAACATCGTCAATTCCGCTCATCTCTACAAAGAACTCTCAGAAAAAGGCTATACATTTAACAGCACTACTGATTCAGAAGTAATAGCCAACCTTATTCATTCTGCACCAGGCTCGGACTATACGGAGAAAATCCGCCATGCCATGCGCCGTATTCAGGGAGCTTATTGCCTGGTAATCCTGACCAAAGACCAGTTGATCGCCGTACGGGATCCTCTGGGTGTACGCCCGCTCTGCCTGGGTAAGATTAACGGATACTGGGTTGTGGCTTCAGAAAGCTGCGCACTCGATCACATAGGCGCCCTCTTCGTGCGCGACATCGAACCAGGTGAAATCGTGGTCATCGATGCCAAAGGCACCCGGAGTTATCGTGAGCCAATTGAGAAAAAAGCCACCTGTATCTTTGAATATATTTATTTTGCCCGTCCTGACAGTATCGTTGACGGTCGCTTGGTCTACTCAGCCAGGCAGGCCATGGGTGCCAGGCTAGCGGAAGAATATCCGGTGGAGGCCGATCTGGTAGTAGGCGTCCCGGACTCAGCCACTGTGGCCGGCATTGGTTACGCCACCCAATCCGGTATTCCTCAAGGTGAGGGTCTTATCAAAAACCGTTACGTGGGTCGCACCTTTATCGCCCCTGACCAGCGTATGAGGGATCTGGGTGTTAAAATGAAATTTAACCCCCTGCGCGATATTTTAAATAATAAACGTGTTGTACTGGTAGACGACAGCATTGTCCGGGGCACAACCACACCCAAGGTAATCAACTTGCTGAGAAAGGCCGGGGCCAAAGAAGTGCACATGCGCGTCTGTGCTCCTCCAATACGCCACCCCTGCTTCTTCGGCGTAGATATGGCGTCCAGATGGGAACTGATCGCTGCCCAGAAATCGGTCGAAGGTGTCAGAGAATACATCGGTGCTGATTCTTTGGGATATATTAGCATTGACGGTCTGGTCAAGTCTGTCGGTCTCCCTAAGAATAGCTTCTGTATGGCCTGCTTCACAGGCGACTATCCGATTCCTGTTCAGCTTCAGATGGACAAACTGGCACTGGAAACGACTTAGCAACCCGGAGCTCTCTTGAAACGTTTTTACCTGTTTACCTTTGATTAACTATAAATTTATGGTAATTGGATCTTAGGAGAAAGCCGATGGAAAAGATGACTTATGCCGCTGCCGGTGTGGATATTCAGGCTGGATTGACCTTGAAAAAGAAAATCGCTCAATATGCACAGGCCTCCTTCGGACCTGAAGTGCTCAGGGGTGTCGGCTTCTTCGGCGGATTATATGAATTCAAAGGTTATAAACAACCTGTCCTGGTCTCTCATACCGACGGAGTGGGCACCAAGATGAAAATTGCTATCGCTCTTAATAAACATGATACTATCGGCTTTGACATCGTCAATCACTGCGTCAACGATATTTTTTGCGGCGGGGCTGCCCCGCTTTTTTTCCAGGACTACATCGCTTCGGGTAAACTCAATCCGGGCCGCATTGAGATCATAATTAAAAGCCTGGCCGACGCCTGCCGGGAAGTGGGTTGCGCCTTGATCGGTGGCGAAACCCCGGAAATGCCGGGTATTTATGCGGATGATGATTATGATCTGGTCGGCTTCATCGTGGGTGTGGTGGAAAAGGACCAGATGATCCTGGGAGACAATATCAAAATCGGCGATATAATCATCGGGTTGCCTTCTAGCGGACTGCACACCAACGGCTATTCCCTGGTACGCAAAATATTTCCAGACGTAAAAACCCTCAATACCGGCTATCTGGAACTGGGTCGTACCCTGGGCGAAGCTCTGCTGGAACCTCACCGCTGCTACTATAAAACACTTAAACCCCTCCAGCCTTCTATTAAAGGCCTGGCTCATATCACTGGAGGTAGCTTCTATAAGAATATCCCGCGCTCTTTGCCCGAGGGTTTCACCGCTCAGTTAGACAGTACCTCATGGGTAATCCCACCCCTTTTCCGCATCATCCAGAAAGCGGGCAATGTTGAAGAAAATGAGATGTATCACGTCTTTAATATGGGCATAGGCATGACGTTGGTCTGCTCAAAAATCCATGTAGACAAGATGTTGCAGTCTATACCTGGGGCCAGGGTCATCGGTCAGGTCATTCGACAGTCCGGTGATACCCGGGTAATCATCAAGTAATAGTTTTCATGCTTAGTAAAGCGATAAATATACAGCCCTAAAAATTGCCTTTGATCTCCTTTAACACGGCCTCTGGAGTCATGGGGGTGGCTGTCATCCGTACGCCTGCTGCCTGAAAGACGGCATTAGCCATCGTTCCAAGAGTCGGCACTATCGACGGTTCGCCCGCCCCACGAATACCGAACGGTTCGCTGCCTGACTCCTCCTCAACCAGTAAGGTCTGGATATAAGGTAAATCCGCCGCCGTGGGCATCCGGTAATCCAGAAACGTGGAATTTTTTATCAATCCATCTTGATAATAATATCCCTCAGTAACCGCCCATCCTATGCCCTGCGCGACCGCTCCCTGCATCTGTCCTTCCAGTATCCGGGGATTAACCGCCACACCCGTATCCTGGGCCGCCACAAAGTCCAGGATTTTTATTTTGCCGGTTTCCTTGTCAACCATAATATCCGCCGCTTGAACAGTGAAAACCGGGGTGGCTTCTCCCCTGGAATCTCCAGCTCCGCGTCCCGTTATAGGGCCTATACCGCCTCCAGGACCACCTCCACCAGGCGCTCCTCTTTCAGGCCGCCTTCCACCGGGGCCATCTCCTCCAGGGCCACCGCCGCCAGGCCCGTCGCGGGCCAGATCGGCAATCGTCATAAATCTATCCCCCTGGCCTTTGACCTGCACCTTGCCCTTTCCATACTCAAGATCCTCGACGTTCATTCTTAACCTTTGCGCAGCCTTCCTGCATAGCTGATCTACAGCGTCTCGGCACGCTCTGGACACCGCCTTGCCCATTGAACGGGTGGTCATGCTGCCGGCTGAAATGATAGAATACGCTGCCGTTTCGGTGTCTCCGGCAACAATGGTGATATCGGAATACGGAATCCCTAATTCTTCAGCCGCTATCTGAGCCAGCGCGGTGCGGGTGCCGCTTATATCGGTTGACCCTACCACCACTGCTACTGTGCCATCTGCATTGATATTAACATGGGCGGCTGAACCCCCGATACCGGTAACCCATAATCCCGCGGCTACCCCTCGGCCTCGGTTTTTGCCCACAGGCGCAGGGTGTTCAGCCAGGTATTTTTGCATTCGCTGAATAGTCTGTTTGAAACCTATCTTGCCGAAAGGCTGGCCGTTTACCATCGGATCGCCTTCTATGGCGGCATTTTTGTATCGGAATTCCAGTGGATCCATGCCTGTGGCCTGAGCCATCTGATCTATTTGCGATTCCACCGCAAAGGCAATCTGCCCGGCCGTAGGCGCTCGATAAGGGCCTGAAGGGGCTTTATGAGTCGTCACATCATAACAATTAATTTTCAGATTAGGCACATTGTAAAGGCTTATACCAGTATTGAAACCAAAATGCATTGCGCCCATTCCCGGCATCCCGGTAGATGCCCCGTAATCATAAATCATATCGGCCTGAATAGCCGTCAGACGCCCGTCCTTTTTAGCCCCCATCTTTACTTTAATAACCGCGGCAGCGCCCGGACGGGTAGCTTTAAAAACCTCTTCACGGGTCATCACCAATTTGACCGGCCGCCTGCTTTTTAACGCTAATAAAGCTGCCAGCGGAGCAAGTTGCTGGTGCTCTTTTCCGCCAAAGGCCCCCCCAACCTCAACTGGCATGACTTTGATCTTGTTTAAAGGCAGTTTTATATATTCAGCAATCAGTTCACGAACTTGGAAAATGCCCTGATTATCTGTCCAGACAGTAAGTTTGCCATTCAGATCAATATCTACCACTGCTGCCCGTGGCTCTAAATGGCCCTGGTGTACAGTCTGAGTGCGATAGGTATTTTCCAAAACCACGTCTGCTTCTTTGAAAGCAGCCCCGCTGTCTCCCCGCGCAGTTTCCCATGAAATAAAGACGTTAGTAGGTGTATTTTCTTTACCAGGGACATTTTTATTAAATACGGTAGTATAAACCAGTGGAGCATCCGGTTTCATTGCCTCCAGGACATCCAGGACATACGGCAGGGGCTCATATTCAACTTCGATTAACGCCAGAGCTTCCTCCGCTATAAAGGTAGTCTCAGCCGCTAATGCGGCAACCGGCTGACCTTCAAAAATCACCCGGTCTTTAGCCAGGGTCGGCAGCATGGGTGAAATAACTTCTCCCCTGTTATTCTGCAAACCTGGAACATCAGAGGCAGTTACAACGGCTCTAACGCCGGCTAGCGCTTTAGCTTTACTCGTATCCAGGCGCTTGATCCGGGCATGGGGGAACGGACTGCGCAGTACCCTGGCAAAAAGCATGTCCGCTAAAATAATATCAGCACTGAACTGGGCTCTGCCAGTCACTTTATCCAGAGCGTCTACCCTGGGAACACTCGTTCTTAAAACCGAATAATCTTTCATTTTAACCGTCCTTGCTGGCAGCCGCCACTTTTAAGATGGCCCGCACAATTTTGTCGTAACCTGTGCAGCGGCACAGATTTCCGGCGATTGCCAGCCTGACCTGTTCCTCAGTGGGATGAGGATTGATATCCAGAATAGCCTTGGCATTCATAATCATCCCGGGAGTACAGAATCCACACTGCACCGCTCCTTCTTCGATAAATGCTTTCTGCAGCGGATGCAGTTCGCCGTCCTGAACCAGGCCTTCAATCGTGAGAATATTGTGCCCGTCAGCTTCTACCGCCAACACCAGGCAGGAATTTACGGCCTGCCCGTCCATCAGAATCGTGCAGCTTCCGCAGTTGCCGTCGCCGCAGCCTTCCTTAGTCCCGGTCAATCGTAAATCATATCGCAAAACATCTAGTAGAGTCTGGCGCGGTTCAACCAAAACCGACCGTTCGTGCCCGTTAACTGTAAGAATGATTTGTTTTTTCATATTTCTTCCCTGGCATTTTTCTGTAGAGTATCCCATGCTTGCTTTAAAGCCCGGCTTGTCAAAACTTCAACCAGCTCTTTACGATATTCAGCCGACCCCCGCACGTCGAAAATCGGTTTGGCAGTTTCTGCGGCTATAGCCGCTGCTTCTGAAATCGTTTGATTGGTAAGGACCTTACCAATCAAGAAGGCTTCGGCTAATGGAACACGGATAGCTTTGGGAGCCACCGCTCCGAGGGCGATCCTGGCCTCCTTACAGACACTTGTTTCATCTTCTAGTGTCAGGAAAACTGCCGCTCCTGCCACGGCCATATCCATATCCACACGGGGAGTATGTCTCAAATATGCTCCCGCCGATCTGACTGAAGGTGCCGGAACTTCAATCCCTATTAGAAGCTCTGTAGGCGTCAGGATAGTCTTACCCGGCCCAATGAAGAAATCCTCCAGCGGGACCTTCCGCATATTAACACTTGAGGCAATCTGCGCTTTGGCCCCCAAACATAAAAGCGGCGGGATAGAATCGGCAGAAGGCGCGGCGTTACAGATGTTGCCGCCCACTGTGCCGCGATTTCTCAATTGAAAAGAACCTATCATCGCGCAAGCGTCATAAAGCAATCTGAATTGGGTTTTCAATTCCGGCCAGGCCGCCACGCGACTCAAGGGTACAGCCGCTCCGATAAACAGGTTATCCTGGCTGTTCCACTCAAGACGATTCAATTCAGCTATTTTTTTTACATCGATTAAAGCTGCGGGCCTCACTTTACCGGCTTTCATCTGCACGATCAGATCCGTGCCGCCGGCCAGCACTTTAACCTGTTCGCCATAATGGGCCAGCAACGTCAAACCTGCTTTTAAAGTAACTGGAGAATAATACTCAAAATTCCTCATGGC
>CAITCX010000270.1 GCA_903890885.1 uncultured Dehalococcoidia bacterium | reverse complement strand
GCCAGTTCCTCATCCTTGATCAGCTCGTTGTATCCGCACTGAATGCAGACGAGATACGTACCATATTCACTTTCTTCCAGATAGAATTGTCCTTTGCATTTCCGGCACTTGCGGCTCCAAACAATGAATGACATAGCTTTTACCTCGAATACGGAATCTTTCAACTTCATCCGTAATATTTGATGCTGTTATGATAAAGCATCGCGGAACAAGGCAAAACTATGCTAGCACCCAGATTATATTGGAGGTGTCCTGCACAATGATATGTGTATTTGTAACTGCTGAGGAGAGTGTGAAGAATGGAACAGGAAAGCCGTATTTCTTTCCAGCGGTACTTAAAACTCAAAACTTATAACTTATAACTTGAAGCTTCTTACGGTTTATAATCATACTTTAGTGTTTGTGTTGCTTCATCCGAAGCTATCTCCAGGTTAACCGTGGCCCCGTTTTGGCTGATGCTCATGCCGTCAAAAATACCGAAAGTCAGATCTATCTGGGTGGTTACAGTTTGGCCTGCCTTGATAGTACCCAATTCCCGGGTGATATAGCTCTGTCCGTTGATCTGGACTAATTTGCCGTTGCTGAAGACTTCTATTTTGCCTTTTACATTATGGGCATCCAGGTTGCCGGAGTTGGTAATTTCTCCAGTTATAGTGCGTGTTAGTCCGTCCCCGCTTACATCCGGGATCTGAAGGCCGAAATTGACTGCTTTGGCATCGGTAGCTTTCGCTGGCGTTGAAGCAACCGGATTAGTTGCTGCTGGTGTCGTCGCTGTCGGTCGCACTGTAGCAGGAGTTGGAGTAACAGGAGGAATAGCGGAAGTGGTAGTGGTAGGAACCAGGGTTTTCTGTGAAGGTAAATCGGAAAGCGGTGAAGCAGGCGGTTTCTCGGACTGGTTAGAACTCATAGAAATGTGGTTCACAGCGTATTTCATCAGCAGGAAACCTCCCGCAAATATTATCACCATACCCAATATCACTCCTGTTATTACACCCAGCGTCATTTTCATTTTTACAGCCTATCAATTTATTTTTCATCAGCGGTTTTCTAGTACTTGTCAGGTTGAATCCTATTATACCTAAAACTGCCATAATCATAAAGGCATACTTGCAGATGTTCAAAGATGTAACCATCCATCAACGGCTCAATGGCTGCGCCATCATCACAATAAATTTCCCTGTGATTTTTGAGGCGGTAAATGAAGATTTGAATGAGGAATTGTAAGTGGAAATATACTGGCGGATGGGGAGGGATTTGAACTCTCGACCACAGCTTTCGAAGTGCGTTCGTAAAGACACCTTTAGCCTCAAAATGTCACCTTTTATCACCATGCCAACATAGTAAATTACGCTCAATAGTGACCAAAGGTTGTAAATGAAGAATAGCAAACGGAATAGCAGAAACCAATAACAACGACCCAAATACTATTTTCCGCTTGAATATATAGAGATTCAGCATTAAGGCCGCATTTACCAAACTGTAACTATTTTTCAAAACATATACCTTAAATTGGCAAAAAAGAGAGGACTCCGTGAGATTTGGCGCGTATAATAAGGTCTAAAGGTTCCCATCTTGTTCACGCTCAATAACAGGTATATAATGACCATAATCTTAAGGAAATCACTTTGGTTACGAAACGAAATTTCTATTTATTGTTTTGCGGAATCAAACTCATCATTGACCAATTAATCGAAATAATAAATTAATATTTGCAAAGAGGTAAATTATGCCGCGCCTAACCGACCAGGAACAACAGGAAATCATCCGCTATCTGGAAGCGGATAAGCCTTTACCGGATAAATATCGTTTCCTGCTCTTTGCGGACAAGCGTGAAGTAGAGCTGGTCTGGAACGGCAAGACCAGTGAAGTCAGCCAGATCGTTTTGCCTTTTCAGGTCATCGAGCAGGT
>CAITCX010000269.1 GCA_903890885.1 uncultured Dehalococcoidia bacterium | reverse complement strand
GTAAAAGTGGCAAGGGTGGTGACCTTCTTTACCGCTGGGGTAATCCCCAAACTTATCGGGCCGGAACTGCCAATGACCAGAAACTTTATGCTGAGCACAATACGAACTGGATTACCAGCGGGCTTCAGGGAGAAGGCGATATCCTGGTTTTCAACAACGGTGATAAACGAATTGGAGGAAATTATACTTCCGTAGATGAGATTACGCCGCCGGTAGATGCCCAGGGACGTTATACTTTGACCAAAGGAGTTGCCTATGGACCGACTGAACTGACCTGGACATATAAAGCCAAGCCCACTTCGGATTTCTTTGCCGACAAGATTTCTGGTGCACAGCGCCTGCCTAATGGCAATACCCTTATCTGCCACGGACCATTGGGCACATTTTTTGAAGTTACCCGGGAAGGAGAGATCGTCTGGGAATACGTTAATCCAATGGTAGCAGGCAATGTGATCGTAGCCCAGGGCGCCAAAATAACGGCAGACCAGGGAGGGGGCACGATAAACGGTTCTTTCAGGGCTACGCGTATTGCGGCCTCCGATCCTGTTCTGGCAGGCAAAGACCTGAAATCCGGGAAATTGATCGAAGACAATCCAGGAGCCCAAACTTCTGCATCAACTCAACCACCACCGAAGTCGTAACGGGTTTTGGGACGGGCCTTCAGTATCACTGCAGGTGATGCTGATATTATAAAAAGAACAGGTAAATAGTCAGGACGCCGCTTAACCTTATGGGTTAGGCGGCGTCCTCTTTTCTAACTGGTCTTTATGTTTTTAGTAATACTTTAATTGGAGCAAATCGCCAAGCAGGTACCGGATCATTATTTAGGTGGTCCTCCACCCCCTGATCTTTGCTGCACTGGTGCTGGCGTTACTGGCGGCGTATCAGTTTCTATGACCCCTTTAGGAGTCATGTCCCTGCCTTTAAAACCCGGGAAATCGACCGGGTAGCGGAGTACCCTGAAACAGGCGTTCATAAATTCTTCTGCGCGGGCAGGGTCACTGGGCGGAGGATCTGCGTAGCCCATCGTCTTAGTGCTAACAGGGTTGATGTATTCCCAGACTGTTTCTCCGGCGGGAGTCACTTCGATAAACCTGCCGTGTGTGCCGGAACAGATAAGTGTATCTCCATTAGGCAGGCGCTGGGCGCCGGAAATAGCTTCATCGTACATTGATGTAGGTGGATTTGCCTTATATGTCCAGGCAAAACTGGTAGGCCCGTAGGCTTTCCCAGGCTCCAGGGTATAATTACCCTTGGCATCGACGGGAGGAGTCCACTCGTCTACGGAAGAGTATTTACGACCTAACCCATTATTATACACCATCATATTCCCGGCCCCGGGAAGATTGTCGTCAATCCAGATAGCATTATGTTGTTGTAGAAGCATCTCGTTTTTTTCTGTACCGGTATCATATTCCATAGGGTTACCCCAGCGGTACAGGAGATCACCCCCTTTGTTGTAATTTCCGCCGGTATGGCCTTTAGCCTGGGCAGTAGTAGTGCCATGATCGATAACCCACACTTCGCTATTGCCGCGTACGCTGAGCAAGATCTGGTCCCATTTGGCATTGTAGGTAATTGAGTTCATGTGGTTCCAGAAAGAGTGAATTGTCTGAGTATAACGTGAAAATGAAGTGGGAACCTGGTTGGTGTGAAAATCGGTATTAAATCCATTAGGGTTAACCAGCTCCGGATGTTGTGGTACATTGCCGTAGTTGTCTTGAGCAGGATCGAAATCCTGTACGAGGTGGTCCCAAGTACTCCACTGCCAGACTATATCACAGCCTGAAGGCATTTTAGGCTTGATCTCGTAAACTGCGTCCGGCACCATATAACTTGACTTTATTGATGGATCCAGTAATTTCGGGTTAAATCCGGCCTTAAGAACTTCAGGGTAGGTCTTTTTTTCCACAACCATTAATAAAAGGTTGCCATTCGGCAGTAAGGTAATGTCATGGTGCTGCATATAAGTAGCTGTGGAAAAATCAGTAAACCAGACCAGTTTGCCATTCCAGTCATACTCCTCAACCCTTCCTCCCTCGCCGCCGCCTGAGCTAAGAGGTCCCCTGGTCATAGCAGCCCGTACCAGGTTGCCATTATCGCGCAGGTAAAAGGACTGGCCTGGGTCATATTGACTGCTCGACCATTTGTTGACCACCCGTCCATCGTTGTCGATAAGGTAGGTGGAGCTCATGTGCTTGGGGGAAAACAGGGTATAGCCAGGATAAGCCTTGGCTGGATCGTACTTGAAAAGTCCTACCGTTCTTTTGTATTGGTTGAAGCCTGTTATAGGTGCTGCCGTAATTGGCGGCAGAGGTGTAATGACTGGAGATGGTTTTGGCGTTGGTGACGGTGGAATAGTCACTGGAGAAGTTGTCGCTGGTGGTGTAACCACAGGAGATGCTGTAGTTGCCGGTGCAGGTGGCGGCGGTGTGGTAACCACTGGTGATGCGGTTGTAGTTGTTACCTGTGGAGTGACAACCGGAGATGCTGTCGGCGTAGAAGACGGTGGAGCAATAGTTGACGATGTCGCAACAGGTGCTTTAAGTGATTCGGATTTTATTGCAGAAGTTGTCGCTGTACCGGTACAGCCAGCTAGCATAACGGTAATTACGATAATCCCTATTAGTGTTGAAAATAATTTCCTCAAGATTACTAACCTCCTTTTATTTTATAACTACAGTCACTACTTTCCAGAATCAATTGCATATTGAAAGAAAACGGTATTATTTCACTATAGCATTGTGGGCCACTAATCTGGAAAAATAGAATGTTCTTAAAATGATTATGAAAATGATGCCGTGTTGAATAAAGTGTATCTTAGTTTGTTTGTATTTACAATAGCCATTATAAGAAAATCGGCAGTAATGAAGGGCCGATGAAAAAAGAGAGGCAGCCGTTTCAACTAAACGGCTGCCTCTGAATTACTGACCTTTATCTGCTAGGGAGTAGGAGCAGGAGCTACACCAGACCTTTGACCTCCACCCTGGCCTCCGCCGGGCGCTCTGGGGGTTATAGGTGCCGGCGTTACTGGCGGTGTATCAGTTTCTATTACTCCTTTGGGCGTCATGTCTTTGCCCTTAAAGCCAGGGAAGTCGACCGGATAGCGGGTCACTCTGAAACAGGCGTTCATGAATTCTTCACCGCGAGCCTGGTCACTGGGCGGGATATCCGCATAGCCCATAACC
>CAITCX010000268.1 GCA_903890885.1 uncultured Dehalococcoidia bacterium | reverse complement strand
GGAAGTTTGCCTGCTGATTCCAATATTTTTACGCAATAGTCGTGATAGGTTGCCGCGGTGATACCCGGGATCCCTTTCACCGAATCAGACAGGCGTTCCCCAAGAAGTTTATTATAGGCGAGGAGTAAAACACTGTTTCCCGAAGCAGCCAACTCTTTGGCCTTTTTTACTGCCAATATCGTTTTTCCGGAGCCGGCACAACCCTGAATCAGCGCCTTTTTATGGTTTTGTATAAAATCCAGCATCTGGCACTGGTCTTCGGTTAATGATATTATCTGGGCCTCTTCTTGCCTGATACGATTAGCTAAAGTCAAAGCATATTCAAAGTGCGGCATTAATATCTTGCGGACCTGTTCGGATTGTTTAACATCAATTGTTGAATGATTGGTCTTGTGGAAATGCTCCATGATATTAATAATTGTATCCTGCAGCTTGTTCATCTTCGGTGCATCGATACATATATCAGTATCCGCGCCGGGCGGCATTTTATTATTTTCTAATTCTATGTCGGGAAAACACACTGCATGACAGACAGGTATGTTAGGAGCAACCCCCAGTTCTTTTGTTAAATAGTCTAGCAGTTGATATTTGGTTTTAAGGCTTTGTGCAAAGGGACTCTGTTTGAGAGGCAGATCATTTTGATACCATGTCCCGCTATCACCATCGAAAATAATAGAGCCACTCTTTACCTCTAGTACTAGAATTCCCCGTTCTGGGGAAAAGATCAGAAAGTCGATTTCTCCTTCCAGAAATTTATTCTGCCGGTTGTGAGTAAGCATATTGTAAGAATGAAAGACCGTAAAATTGTCATTCAGCCTGTCCTTTAGAATCGGGAACACCTTCTTTTCAGCATCGCTCCTGGTATCTGCTGGTATCATCCCCGGAATCATGCGTGCCATAATGCCTCCCGAATGTGAATTAACCCTAACATTACAGCACACATGCTGGAGAGTCAATAGATATTTAATGCGTAATAAACCTGTCGCCGTCCATCATCCTAGCCGACCTCTGCCTCACGCCGGACATATGGGCCAGGATCTGGTTACCCTCAGTTCGGAAAAACGCGGCATGTACTGCTTCCTCCCTGTGTGCCAGCACCGAGCCCACAATATTCCTGGCTTCATACCTGTAATCGAACCCGTACCCCACCGACTCATACCTGCTCTCGGTACAGGTCTGGGCATCTTTGATGAACGCGGCGGCTTTGTCTTTGGAGGCTTTTTCAGCGCCGCTTACCGCCAATACATCCAGGGTATAGCTGCGTACCAGCTTTTCATGGAAGGCCTGGTAAGCGCTGGATAACGATACAACGTCAAAACCCAGGACTTTGCCATTCAGGAAAACCAGTATGCCCTTCTGGTCCTTTTCACAGGGGAAGGCTTCCAGATAGTCTTTCAGATGGTCCTTCCTGGCATCAAATACGTCTTTCATGGCTCCTGTCACGGAATCTACGCCGACGCGCGTTTGCATTTCTTTTATATCATTCCAGACCTCACCCTGTTGGGAGGCATATCTATGTCCTGATCGCAGATTTGCGCTGACACCCTCAACCTTGCGGTACCGCATCATGGCAGGCATCAAATCATTGGAAGCCGCAAAGTTTTTAGAAGCAGAGCTCCAGCGTCCCTGTTCACAGCAGCTCACGGGGATCACCGTTTCGGATTTTTCCTTTAAGAGGATAGTAGTGTTAAGCACGCGGTTTTGCTTGGCCCCTACCAGTTCTTCCCCATCCAGCAGCAGTACCGGCAACTCGGCATTGTTAATCACCTTTAATTCCGGCACCGAACCGCCTGCGGAAACTTCGGTTATAACTACCAACCCTTCGCGGATCGCTTTCTCTGCGGTCAAATAGTCTTGTTTGCTGGCTTTCTGTGAAAACACCGGCAGTACCGCCACTTCCCTATAACGGCGCAATTCGCCAAACTCCAGACTGGCTAGATACTCCTTGATTACATCATCCATTTGACTCACCTCCTTAACCCGCTTTTATTCATCTGTCCTTATCCTAGCAGCACCCTTTGACAGTAGTGTGTCAAATTTCCCCCCGGCATTCTGTAAACTGTAAACTCGTAACTCGAAACTTATATCTCAACTATCCTTTTTGTACCCCCCTTTATGAACACAAATCCCGTATTTGAATCGGGACCTAAAACCTAAAATTATGGAGGTATTTTTCCATTACTGCCGTTATGCTATAATCAATTCACGCAAGGTTTCCGGTGGAGGTGTTAGATATGACTATGAAGGTAAAAGCCGATTCTAAGTGTTTAAAATTCAAAGTGCGGATCGTGGTTGAAAAGGACGATCCGGGTTATCATGCTTATGCCCCTTCATTGCCTGGTCTGCACATGCCCGGAGATACTCAAAAAGAAGCGCTTAATAACGCCAAAGAAGCCGCGGCTCTGATGTTGAAAACCATAATTGAAGATGGAGATTCTATTCCGCTAGACGTTATTATTCCCCAAAAGGAAAGACCTGTATCTGTTTTATCAAAAAAAGCAGTCTCTAGTTTGGAGGAGATACAGGTCAATTTGTCATGAAACCGAATGTTTGGGATCAGCTCAAAGGTATTACCAGCAGTGAATTAATTGCCGCTTTACAAACCGATAGCTAGGTGGAAAGGGCAAGTGTCGGATCGTCAATTATCTTTAAGAAACAGAATCGCAAAGTCAATATTCACAGCCATACTCGTTAAACCTATGGGCCAGGGCAACTCAAACAATTATTTAAAGACATCGGGTGGACAGAATCCGATCTGATACGCCTCAAACTGATCAAGTGACAGGTATACCTGGAACTTATAACCTAAAACTTATGAGACTTGCAGTCCTTGCCTGTTTTCATTTCAATAACCTCTCCTTATCTATTTTTTGACCATGTAACACTTTTTTAATAATTATTCTTTTTCAATTATGTCTACTTGTAAAGAATTTGCTAATATTACGCATAAACAGTAAAGAGCAACAGGACTAAAAGAAACAGGTTCTGAGAATTCACAGGGTTTCTTAGAAGAGGCTTTTATCTAGAAATAAAAACGACACATCTAAAGATGCTAACCGATGGAGTTAATAATTAAAATAAAATACTAAATAGTCGTTCTTGGAGAGACGCCAGGGTAAAAAACAGTTTATTCACACTAAAGACAAAAAGGGCTAATAATTTCACCTAATAGTTTTCCGAAAAGTGTAGCGCAACCTTGTTAGCGCGCCACGTTCGGGTCGTGGAGGTCAAACCAACAATGAGCCTACAAGCGTAGATATAATACCTGCCAATGTTACTTGGCAATGGAATCTGTGGGAAACGGTAATTTAACACATAAAAAGCTTAACTGGCAAAGAGACTCCGATAACGGTTCCAACTAAGTATGATAGTGATATAAGTTTATAAACAATTCAAGCGGGCAAAAATGCGGTACCTATGGACCATGCGGGAAAAACGTCCCTCTTCAAAGATATTTCTTCCGGTTTGGTAACTACAAAATCAGTCTAGAATTAGGGGAACAAAGGACGAAATATGTAATGCAAAAACCGGTAGTACCATTTGCGGCCAAGTTCTTCCGCCGAGAGGGGATACCGAGTTTATCATCTCCAACCCACAGGATGGATTCATTACAATGAACCTCAGGGGGTTATTCCAGCATTTCATATTTATAAAGGTTCAACCCCGATGAAAGGAGGAGTCCACCTCTTGTTTTTAAAGTGAACTCCTCCGTTTTGCCTTACGATTTATGATTGCTATTTGGAATGAGTTTATATTTTATTTTCCCAAGACTACCCTTGTATGTCTTTTTATCATAACAAAACCGATAAGTCCTAATAGACCTATACCAAGTAGCGAACCTGCTGGTAGTTCAGGCACTGGCGGCGTTGGCATCCACTCATTTTTGAATGTGACTGTGACTGTGCTACCCGGGTCCACGGTGAAGGAATCCCCGTTTGTAACCTGAGTTCCATCAATTGTGACTGTGTCCAGTTTCCAGTCGGATTGCGAAGTTTCAGTGATACTGTAAGTGCCCGGGGTAACGGTGAATGTCTGAGAACCAGTGCCACCTGATGTCTCAATGCTGAATATGGACGGCAACCCATTCTCACCGGTCGCAATGAACTCAAACAATACGTTTGCGTCAAATATGCTTCCGTCGCTATTGGTGGTTTCTTTTACTACCTGCAGCGTACCCTTCGCTGGTTTCACAATCGGTACATCGGTAAAAGAGGTGATGGGTTCGAGTTCGGCGCAGTCACCGGTGGCTACGTTGTGAATAGTAGTTCCAGCGTTGATCATGGCCTGGGTTACCGAGTAGGTATAGGTCCAGGTCCAGTTCTCACCAACATCCAGGATGCTGTTAGTATTACCGGATTCAACCGGCGTCCCCACAGCGACACCAACCAGACTATCGTCCAGACTAATGTTGGTCAGTGAGACGTTGGCGGTGTTGGTCAGCACGACCCGATAGTGCAGGTCACCAGGAGCAGTCATTTGAGTTTCTGTGACGCTCTTCTTAATCGTGTAAGCCGGGAATTGGGTAAAAGTGATGGTGGCATCATCGGTAGCTGGTCCACTCTCGTTGCTATCAGCCGTACCGATGTTGGTGATAGCGATGCCGGTATCGATCATGACCTGAGTAATACTGCGGACAGCGGTGTAGGTCCAGGTCTCGGTTTTCTCCAGCTTACTATTACTGTTGATATCGCCACTGACATAAGTGGCGACAAAGTCATCAGCAGGGTTAAGCGGCGTGCCGTTGTCATCCTTCACTGTCACACCCGTGAGGGCGACGTTGCCGGGATTGGTGACAGTATAGGTAAAGGTTGCCGTACCCGGAGCGCTAAAGCTAGCCGGAGCTACCTCTTTGACGATGGCAATGGCCGGTTTCTGGACTGCCGTCACGGTCTCATCATCATAATTGGAGTAAGTGCCGTTGGCCTGCGCCTGAGCGGTATTCTTGACTGAGCCGCTGTCCAGGTCAGCCTGGGTAATAGTATAGCTGGCCGTGCCGGTCATTGATGCGCCCGCAGCCAGTCCGCCCACCGGACAGGTCACCGTGGCCTTATCATCACTGACAGTCACAGGTCCGGCCAGACTGACGTTGCCGGTGTTGGTAATCACATAGCTGTAAGCGATCACATCACCCACCGCACTGTAGCTGGTCGGGGTGGCCGTCTTTACCAGTGACAGGGCCGGTTTCTGGACCGCCGTCACGGTC
>CAITCX010000267.1 GCA_903890885.1 uncultured Dehalococcoidia bacterium | reverse complement strand
TTCATCGAATCCTCCTTATATATAAGTTTATTATGAGATAGGCTGACAATAAAATCAAATTATGATACTAAACTGCTCCATTGTGTAAAAAGCACGGCATGCCGTAGAATAAATGTATTGATATCAGGAGCAAAAAGTAATGCAATGGGCTGAAGTGAGCGCTGTGGTAAATGAATCAATGGTTGAACAGGTAACGGCCATTATGGGTAAATTCGGGCAGGGCGGAGCGGTAGTGGAAAAATGGGAGGCTGAAACGAGCGGGATCAAGCGCTTCATCGTCAAAATATATTTGGCCAATAACCGCAACCTTAAAAAAACTGAATTCGAAGTATTCAGGCAACTCTCCAGCCTGCCTTGTAGCGTTGAACTGGCTGAACGGCTTATCAAACCGGAGGACTGGTTCGAGTCGATTAAACTGCATTTCGGAACCCAGGAAATTGGAGAACGGTTTATTGTTAAACCTTCCTGGATTCAGGGCAGCCTAAAGAAAACGACGCGTATTATACTGGAGCTAGATCCGGGAGCAGCTTTCGGAACCGGTTTACATCCCACCACCCGCTTATGCCTGCTACGATTAGAAAAACACGTTAAATCTGGGATGAAGATCTTTGATTTAGGGACGGGAACCGGAATACTTTCTATCGCTGCCGCCAAACTGGGTGCAGCAGAAGTGGAAGCTGTGGATACTGATTCCCCGTCAGTTTCAGCCGCGCGTAACAATATAAACAAAAATGGAGTGTGCGACCAGATTAGTATCTCCCGCGGAACTTTGAGCCTCGCCAGGCAAAGGTCTTTGAAAAGCAGTTGTGATATCGTATTGGCAAACATTTCCGTGAAAGTAATTTCCCTGCTGGCCACACGAATGGCCTATATACTCAGACCAGGCGGAAGAGTTGTTTGCAGTGGATTCAGCACCCAAAGCCTGGATGAAGTATTGATTAGCCTAGCTTTGGCCGATCTAATAATAGAAGCAATCGACCAGGATGGGGAGTGGTATGCAGTAGTAGCACAAAAAATGAATACCAAGCAACCACCTGGCAGAGGCAATCAAGATAAATCTGAAGTAACGACTGAGCCACGTTTGCGCATTAATAAACGAGGGAATTAAAGGACACGAAGCAATCCCAAAACTAAAACGTCAATTGAGTAGGTAGGCTGGTTGTTCGAGCGAATGATTTTTTCCAATTATCGGCTTTTTCTATCAATTCAGCTGCGTTTTTCAAGGCAATAGCACTGTGACCTGGACCAGTCAGCATAAGGGCCAACTCGCTTAAGCGGCGTTCGCCTTTCAAACAAGTCAATGTACTGGCTGTACGCTGCCCAAAATTCTCCTTGGTCACACAATAATGAGAATCGGCATAGGCTGCAATCTGGGGCAGGTGAGTTACACAAATAACCTGGTGGGTCTGCGCCAGCCGCTGGAGTTTACGCCCAAGAATGTCCCCGCTGCGGCCTCCCACACCGATATCTATCTCGTCAAAAACCAGCACAGGGATATTATCAACCCCAGACAAAGCCCCTTTTAAAGCCAGAGTAAAACGCGAAATCTCGCCTGTAGAGGCAATTTTGGCCAAAGGTTTGAGGGGTTCTCCCGGATTGGTCGAAACCATAAACTCGACGATATCTATGCCGTCGGAAGAAAAGTTAAAGTATTCTCCTTTTTCTCCGGTCAAACCACCGGGGGAGACCGTTTGATTAACAGAGACCTCAAATTGCATCTGCCCCATTTCCAGCTCACCAAGCTCTTTAGCAACCTCTCCTGCCAATTTGACCGCGGCTCGAGACCGCGCCCCGGACAATTTAACCGCCATTGGACCCAATTCCTTTTTCAACTTGTCCAGCGCCAGCGTCAATTGAGCCTGCTGCTCCAGAAACCCATTTATAGAGGCAAGATCATTTCTAGCTTTTTCCAGGTATTCCAGAACAGCTTGCACATCCCGTCCATATTTTCTTTTCAAATTTCTCAGTAATTCCCAGCGCGATTCGATTTCCTCCAAACGGTGTGGATCGCTGCCCTGACGTTCTCCATATAAACGGATATCACGGGCTGATTCTTCTAAATCGCAAAGCGTTTTCTCTATCAAATCGAGTTGGGGTTTAACAGAGGAATCCAATTCGGCCAGTTTCCTGAGGGCTTTAGCAGCCTGATTCAGGCGACCTACAGCAGAGGATGAATCGGTAGCTAATTCCCGGTCGTCCAGCGACTGGCTAACCTGCTGCGCATATTCCTTAAGTTTTTCACTCATTAAGATCAGCCTGCGTTCTTCCTCTAATTCAATATCTTCACCAGGCGAAAGTTTAGCGTTACTGATCTCTTCTATCTGAAATCTAAGAAAATCTTCCTGGCGAAGCCGATCTTTTTCATTTTCCGCCAGTGAATGCAGACTTGCTTCTAAATCCTGGAGCCGCAACACCCCGGCAGCAAAGGCAGCCCGCATCTCTTGCGTATGAGCGAAAGCATCCAGAATATCCAGGTGATACTTTCTGTCCAGCAAGGAGAGGTGCTGACTTTGACCGTGAATATCGATTAATAATTGACCGGCATACCGTAAAAGGCTTTTGTTAACGGAATGATCGTTGATTCTGACAAGGCCGGGTTTCCCCCTTCTGATCTCGCAACTAACGATCAGAACGTCGTCATCGCAAGGAACACCTTTGTCCGCTAAAAAGTTTTTTAAGGCGGTATAACGGGCATCAGAAGATAAAGTAAAAACCCCTTCGATGCGAGCTTCATTTGCGCCAGTGCGGATGACATCTTCTCCGGCTGAACCGGTTAAAAGCAGTTCAATGGCATCGATTATCAGGGATTTACCAGCCCCGGTTTCACCAGTGATGACATTAAAACTGGAGTCCAGTTTCCAGTCCATATCCTCAATAATGCCCAGATCTTTTACTTTCAACTCAGTTAACAATAGATACCTCTGAGCCGGCTTAAATCGATTTTGCTTAATGGCTTAGGGCCATTTTAGCATGTTCCTGCAAAGGTGATAAAGTAGCAAGCAAATACTGAAAGGAAGAAGTTGAAATTGCAAAGCTGCCTTAGCAAATTGAAAGTGTAAAAAGATCAAGCCCTGGGATTTTCCAGGGCTTGATGCATACGTCAAAGTGAATTTTACAAACCAAATACTGCAACCCGTATGTTAAACCGGATTGAAAGACTCGATTTTATAAATCTCAACCTGATACATTTCTATTAACCGTTTTTATTCAGGCAGGCAAAACATAAAAGAAAAAACAGCTATACAGGACAGGCTAACGCCTACTTACTGCGTCTTCTCTGAATACGGGTCATCTTAAGAACCCTTTTATGATGTTTTTTGCTCATTTTCTTTCTGCGCCACTTGAGTGTGCTTCCCATGCTGGTTGTTACCCTCCCGATGAGATATGGTCAATAAAAGACCAACTTATTAACTTTAACATAAAAAAGGGTTTGCTGTAAGAGCAAACGTTAATATCTTACTACAAATTTGAATTTTTAGGAATAGCGTTTACGATTATCTGATTTAGTGGGCCGATTTTAAGACAATAGTTTCGGTAATATAAGGCAACCCGGTATTGGATAATTCAATCTCACAGGCATCTAGTTGACGGACATTCTGAAGATCTTTGAGAAAAGGCTGTACTCCCGCGATAGAGTATTCAGTCCCGGGCGTTTTATAGTGCATCGGTATCACAATGTACGGTTTGAGAGATTGAGCAACAATATGCGCCTCTTGGGCATTTAAAGTGTAAAATCCGCCGACAGGCAACATTAAAACATCTACCGGACCAATCTCTTCGATCTGGCGGGGACTTAAAATATGGCCAAGATCGCCTGCGTGGCAGACCAAAATTCCGTCCAATTTTAAACAAAAAACCAGGTTGCTGCCGCGCTGACTGCCCAGAGTACCATCATGGTGTACCGGTACGGCTTTAATCTCAACGCCTTTTACGAGATACGTGCCCTTTTCTCGCAATATTATAGGTGAACCTTTGATAGCAGAAATATTGCTATGATCACTATGAACATGGCTGACAGTAACAATATCAGATGTTTCGTTGATGGGACTATAATTGATGCCGTTGCCGGTTGTATATGGATCTGTGACTATTTTAATATTATTGGCTGAAGTGATTAAAAAAGCGGAATGTCCTAGCCACTTGATTTTCATATTTGGACCTCAGCGTAAACAGGCATGCTTATATAATAAGCTATTTTGGGAAAGTAAGGGGGAATTAGCTCCCAGGCCGGGTATCGAGTTACAAGTTATTATGTGTGTTTATTCAGGAAACGATGAATACGTCCGAGTGCCTCTTCTATCTCCGACATGGCAGTAGCATAGCAGCAACGGATGTAGCCTTCACCGCCCGGGCCAAAGGCAGTACCTGGCACAACGACCACTTTTTCTGCTTTAAGAAGACTCTCGGCAAACTGATCGGAGCTCATTCCCGTGCTTTTAATAGAAGGAAAAGCATAAAACGCACCCCTGGGTTCAAAACAGGTCAGACCAATTTTATTTAAACCTTTGACCATCAGCAGGCGCCGATGGTTATAATCCTCTACCATCTCGTTAACAGATATCTCACCGTTTTTAAGGGCTTCTACGGCGGCTTTTTGAGCCATAATAGGAGCGCAAAGCATGGTGTACTGATGAATCTTGGTCATGGCTCCGATGATATCCTTATTGCCGCAGGCATAACCCAGACGCCAACCGGTCATAGCATAGGCCTTGGAAAAACCCCCCAGTAAAATCGTAGTCTCTTTTACACCGTGTATTGAAGCGTAGCAGACCTCATCCACACCATAAACCAGCCGGGCATAGATTTCATCCGAGATCACCAGGAGCCCCTTTCGTTTAGCCAACTCGGCTATCTTGACCAGATTATCACGTTTAATGGTGGCCCCAGTGGGATTGGCCGGGTAACCCAGCAAAATGGCACGGGTCTTTTTAGTGATATAAGGTTCTATGTTTTCCGCGTATAGTTCGAAGCTGTCTTCAACTCTGGTAGGGACTCTGACAACCTGACCGCCAGCCAGGCAAACACAAGCCGGATAAGACACATAACAGGGATCGGCCATGATGACCTCATCACCAGGGTTCAAAATGGCCCGCATGACCAGATCCAGCGCTTCGCTAACGCCAGTAGTAATCAAGATTTCACCAACCGGATCGTAATCGACGTTGTAACGCCCAGACAGATAAGTGGAAATAGCTTTACGCAACTCAGGGGTACCGGAATTGGAGGTATACATGGTATATCCCTTTTCCATTGAATAGATAGCAGCCTCACGGATATGCCAGGGAGTAACGTAATCGGGTTCGCCCACACCGAGGGAGATGGCCCCTTCCATGGTAGCAACCAGATCGAAGAACTTGCGTATGCCAGAAGGCGGCAAATCCGCCACTTTTTGACAAACGAAAGAATTATTAGAAGGTTTTTTGGCTTTCATAAGTAAATCCGTATTTTAAGCCGGTTATTTCAACTTTACGGCTGTAAGGGTTCGCGCTTGAGTTCCTCTTTACCGCCGAAGATTTCACCGTCTTCCTTATATTTTTTCAACATAAAATGGGTGACTGTGCTCTGGACGCCCTCAATAGGAGCAAGTTTTTGAGAAACAAAACTGGCAACTTCATGAATAGATTTACCGGTAACGATCACCAGCAGGTCAAAGGTACCAGAAAGAAGATAAACGCTATAGGCCTGCGGGAAACGATAAATACGTTCAGCTATTGAATCGAAACCAACATCACGCTGAGGCGCAACTTTTACCTCAATCAGGGCAAAAACGTGCTCACTTTCCACCTTGTCCCAGTCAACGATAGCTTTATATTTAAGAATGACATGATCCTTTTCAGCCTGGCGGATGGAAGCTGCCACCTCTTTTTCCGGCAAACCTGTCAAAGTTGCGATCTGTTTATGACTGGACCGGGCGTCTTTTTCCAGTAGTTTCAGGATATCTTTTAACATTGTTTCCTCTCCCGGAAGATTTCTTCCAAAGAAATACCTACGATGAGAAACATTGTAACACTTGAAAGCAAGGCTTTCAAAAAAGTAACAATTTATTACCATCGGCAATTTCCGGTACCAGGCAAAATAGCCTAAAGGGCTTTACGGCGGCCTGAACTTTTGGTATGTTGGTATCGGAAACCAAAATGGGGAGGTGCATATGAACGCCTGGAACAGTCAAAATGAGCAACGCACTCTTAAAGACCTGACCCCTAACGTCGAAGCCCTGCTGTGTTATGTGGGCGGCTGGATTAGCGGCATCATCTTCCTGGTACTTGAGCAGAAAAGCTACACAATCCGATTCCATGCTTTACAATCAATCATCGTCTTCGGCGCCCTGTCAGTGGCGATGGCCGTGTTCGGAGCTGTACCGGTGATTGGGGGAGGCTTCGCCGGTGCCCTGGGTTTGATTGCCTTTATTCTATGGATTATCCTGCTGGTTAAAGCTATTAGCGGAGATTATTTAAAGGTACCCTGGGTAGGCGATCTGGCTGAAAAACTGGCTAATAACTCTTTTGGCCTGCCAACCCGAGCTAATACCTCTGAAGAAAAGATAATAGTGGAAACGGCCACCTCCGAACAGCCCAATGCTGGGGACGTTCCCCGGGAGGAAGCTCCTCATAAAGAAAAAATTTCCAATGCGGCTGATTTCAAAGCCAGATATTATTCTGGAGGAGCCCGGGCCGCCAGGATCACTGGCTCAGCTTTCGCGATCGCCTGGTGCGTAGTGCTTTTGGTCTTCTTCAATTTTTACAATCAATATATCGCTTACTACGAACCCCTACATAATGGTTCAACCAACTGGCGGATGCATACCCTGGTTACCAGTGACTTCAGATTGTGGCTGCCTATCCTGAGCACTACACTGGTCCTGAGCATCGTTGGTCACGCTGTTTTGATCGCCGTAGACATGTATTTCCTGCGAAAAATATTCAGGATCATCATGGACGGATTCGGAGCAGCCACTGTAATCTGGCTATTGTTTCTCTTCCCCTTCGATTTCAATGCCATCCCCAACCAGATTGGTGCAGACGCAGCGTCTTTCGGTGTGAGGGTAGCACTGGTTCTTATATCCATAGGATTAATCATCGGAGCTATCGTCAAATTCATTCAATTGATCGTCCATCTCGTGCAAGGAAAATTCTGATGAGCTGACAAACCATATTCATGGTGAGGTCTCAAAGATTTTCAGGGAATTGGATGACAGGATATCGAAGGTAAAAATAATCTGTATAAAAATAGTTAAAAGGAGGACACCATGTTCAACCAGGAACCCGCTGAAAACGGAAACACCAGTGACAACCAGCCTGAGCGCAATCGGGCAGAACGCCGGTTCGATAGACAGGAACGAAGACACCACCGGCCTTTGCGAGGACTTTTCTGGGGTTTATTATTAATCACCCTGGG
>CAITCX010000266.1 GCA_903890885.1 uncultured Dehalococcoidia bacterium | reverse complement strand
GGTTATGGTTAGTTCTTCGTTGGTGTTATAATGCTTATATACGCCCATGAGAAAGAGGAGAAACTGTTATTGAAAATCCAGAGTTCCATTGCCATAGGTGCTTCGGCCGCCGTAATCTGGCCACTGCTTGTTGAACCTGAGAATATTATGAAATGGTGTCCTGTGGAGGCTATCCGCTATTCAGGTGAGCAGCAAACCGGTATTAACACGCAGTTTTACTTTGAGGAAAAGGCCATCTGGCGGCTTTTAAAGATGAATTTTGTAGTCACCGAATGGGTATTACACAAGCGTGTGGCTTTTAAAATGACTTCCGGTGATTTTGTAAAGGGTTATGAACAAAGATACATTATAGAAAAAGGTTGCCACGGCAATACCTTCACCTGTTTTGAAAACGTCAAAATGCCCTACGGCGTCCTGGGTAGAATAGGCGGGTTGTTGCGCAGTCGTATTTCCGTAGGGCGTCTGGACAGGATGCTTTTAAAGCTTAAAATGCGGGCTGAAGAAACTTAAACCTGGTTCCCTGGCGGTCGGGCTTGATTATGAAAAAATATCCCTGGTATATTTTTGTAATGGAGTAAATCTTGATGCCTTCCTACAAAATACCTCAAGAATTTGATGTCAAAGAATATCCTTTTGAACTGAGGAATGAAGTAGCCCGCTTTCTCAACACCCATAGAGGAAAATACACCATACCTGATATCGCTAAGGCCTTGAAAGCCGATGAATTGAAGGTGGCCTGGGTGCTTTCCAATTTGTGTGAATTAACTACCCCGGAAGTAATTTGCGATACCATTAAGGGTCAGGATTACTGGGAGAACACCTTTAAAATGAAGAATAAATCTCCTAAATCTTTTAACGAAAAATCTCTTTTTCTCGGGCGCGTCATGCGTTAATTATGGAAAAAACCCAATCAACTCAAAGCAATAAAACCGCCGTGCTTCTGGTGGCAATCTTAAGTTCTTTCCTTACCCCGTTTTCTTCGTCATCAGTTAACATAATATTGCCTGAAATCAACCGGCATTTATCTCTGAACGCTATTGAGCTTAGCTGGATTGCCACCTCGTATCTGCTGGCGGCTTCCGTTTTTCTGGTGCCTATGGGCCGTTTGGCCGATATCTACGGCAGAAAGAATATCTTTCGCGCTGGCATTATTATCGATATTGCGGCCTCAATTCTCTGCGCTTTCCCTCTGTCAGGTGCCTGGTTGATTGGTTTTAGAGCCCTGCAGGGTTTAGGCGGATCTATGATTTTCGGCACCAGTATCGCCATATTGACATCGGAATTTCCCATCCATGAAAGGGGCCGGGTGCTGGGTTTCAATGCCGCCGCGGTCTATGTAGGCCTGTCAATTGGGCCTCTGGTCGGTGGATTTTTGGGGCAGCATCTCGGTTGGCGCAGCGTCTTTCTCTTTAATGCCCTGATTGGTCTGACTATCGTGACGGTGATCTTCTGGAAGCTAAAAGGTGAATGGGCTGAGGCCAGGGGAGAGAAGTTTGATTTAGTCGGCTCTGTTTTATACGGCTTAACGCTGATCTCAGTGGTCTACGGTTTTTCTGTCATCACCGGTTATTGGGGAATCCGGCTAATAGTAGCGGGTATTCTCTTTTCGATTATCTTTGTAGTCTGGGAGTTGCGGCAGGCCCAGCCGGTACTGAAAGTGGCGTTCTTTGTAAAAAACCGTGTATTTGGTTTATCCAACTTATCTGCTCTTATCAATTACAGCGCCACTTTCGCCGTTGGTTTTCTTTTAAGCCTGTATTTACAGGATATCCAGCACCTATCCTCCAGTCGTGCTGGACTGGTGCTGATCGTGCAACCGGTGGTCATGGTGATCTGTTCGCTGATCGCGGGGCGGCTTTCAGATAAGCATGAACCTGGCTTACTGTCTTCGGTCGGTATGGGGTTTACCACGGTTGGCCTTATAATCCTGTGCTTTTTAAATGACAATTCTAGCCTGGCGCTGGTTATCTTTGG
>CAITCX010000265.1 GCA_903890885.1 uncultured Dehalococcoidia bacterium | reverse complement strand
GATACGAGTTTAGCCAATCACATCTGGGTTGTCAATTTATTAAATGGTTAAATACACGGTAACAGGTATTGCAATGCACAAATAGTGATGAGTGAAGAGGCGAATTGATTTATGATTTAGGATTTATGAATACGCAGGTTTAGAAGGAGTCACCTTTCGATAAGGGCATTTAGTTTCGCATTATAGGAAAATTTATCAAATTTAGGTGTAAACATTACCTTCACAGAAGCCCCATTTAGAAGCTGCGAGCAGGGCTTTGGCTGGATTTCTGGCAATCTGGTTTGTCACACCTATAGTAATATGTTAATATTTTTATATACTACCAAAGGTGTAAGCTTTTTTATCCAGACTAAATTTTTACAGGTAATGACGCAATGGCAAAATTATGGCGCAAACCCTTTGATGAAAAAATTAAAGCTACTAAACCCAGTAAAGTCTCCATAGACAGAGACAGATGCAAAGGTTGTGGTTATTGCGTCGAGTTCTGCCCACGCGATGCGCTTGTGATGAGCCAGGAAATAAATGCCAAAGGTTATACACTGGCGGCTATTTCCGACGAAAGCAAGTGTTTAGGCTGCGGCCTGTGTGAGGTCATCTGCCCCGAGTTTGGCATCGTTTTAAACGACCAAAACAACAAAGATTAAGGAAACTCCATGGCTGAAAAAGGTGTTCTCTGCGGTGAATATTTCCTGAATGGCGATACTGCCTGTGCCGAAGGAGCTATCAGTGCCGGCTGCCGTTTTTTTGCCGGTTACCCGATTACTCCGGCCACTGAAATCGCTGAACGTATGTCTGACCGTTTGCCTCAGGTAGCCGGTACATATATTCAGATGGAAGATGAGATTGCCTCCATGAACGCGATTCTGGGAGCATCCTGGGCAGGTGTAAAATCCATGACCTCCACTTCCGGGCCCGGTTTCAGTCTTATGATGGAAAATCTGGGTTTGGGCGTCATGCTGGAAACTCCCTGTGTGCTGGTGAATATCCAGCGAGCGGGTCCGTCTACCGGGTTGCCCACCAGTGTAGCCCAGGCAGATATCATGCAGGCCCGCTGGGGGTCTCACGGCAGCTACGAAATTATCGCCGTTGCTCCCAGTACCATCCAGGAAATGTTCGATCTGACCATCCGGGCTTTTAATCTTTCCGAAAAATACCGCTTGCCGGTGCTGGTGATGGCGGATGAAGCCATCGGCCATATGAGCGAGAAACTGGTGATTCCTGAAATTAAGCCTGCCGATTTGTTTAATCGCAAGAAACCTAGCGTTTCCCCCGATGAATACTGGCCGTATGTGGCAGATAAAGATTTAATTCCGCCCATGGCGATTGCCGGAGAAGGTTACCATTTTCACACCACCGGTTTGACCCATGATGAGCGGGGTTATCCGGTCATGACTGTGGAAGCTCAGGACAAGCTGATTCGGCGGTTGGTGAACAAGATCAAGCTTAATCATGCAGATATCATCCAGTTAAAAGAATTTCAGGTTGAAGGCGCCGATATAATCGTGGTTTCCTATGGGATTTCAGCCCGTATAGCCCGCCTGGCGATCGACCTGGCGCGGCAGGAAGGCATTAAAGTTGGTCTGGTACAGTTGATGACGGTATGGCCCTTTGCTGAAGAACGAATCAGGGAATTAGCCAGGACTACCAGGGCCTTTATTGTGCCTGAATTGAATATGGGGCAGATTGTTCTGGAAGTAGAACGCTGCGCTGGTGGGGTTAAAACCGTTTCTTTACCGCATCCAGGCGGCACTGTACATCAACCGCAGGTTATTCTGGATGCCATCAGGGAGGCTGCCAGATGACGATAATTCCGGTACAACCTGAAACCGAAAAAGTTATAAGTGAAGCTGAAGTGAATAAATATATCCGCATGGACAGGATGCCGCACATCTTCTGCGCCGGTTGCGGAATCGGTACGGTTATCGGCACTTTTGTACGCGGGTTTTTAAGGGCCGGCATTGATCCTGATTCGATTGCTTTTGTGTCTGGAATCGGCTGTACGGGACGCGCTGCCGGCTATGTTAAACTGGACTCATTTCACACCACTCACGGAAGAGCCTTGCCCTTTGCCACCGGGTTAAAACTGGCTAATCCCAAATTGAATACCGTAGTTTTTTCGGGTGACGGAGATCTGGCTACCATAGGCGGCAACCATCTGATTCACGCTGCCAGACGCAATGTCGATATTGTGTGTATTTGTATCAATAATTTTAATTACGGCATGACAGGCGGGCAGATGGGCTGCACTACTCCCTGGAGCGCTTTAACCACCACCTCGCCCTACGGCAACTATGAGAATCCCACCAATTTACCCTATTTAATGGCGGCAGCCGGGGCTTCGTATATTGCCCGTTGGACCACGCTGCACCTGCGTGAGCTGGAAAGAACCATTGCGGAAGCCTTCAATCACCGGGGTTTCAGCTTTATTGAAGTAATCGGGCCCTGTCCGACGGTTTATGGGCGTATGAATAAACGGCCGCGCGGCCTGGACGAAATGCTGTATTACAAGCAAAAAGCCGTGGTTCGTAATGGGGCTGATCCCAAAGAACTGGGAATAACCATAGACAGTCCCATAGCAGTTGGGAAATTTGTGGATATTCAACCTCCCACTTATGAACAAAACCGGCAGAAGATATTGGATAGTGCCCGGGAAAAAGGGCGGTTGTAGTTTTAGGAGCGGAGGAATACATTGGGTAGACGGGAAATAAGAATAGCGGGATTTGGCGGGCAAGGCGTAGTGTTGGCCGGACAGATCGTCGGCCAGGCAGTGGCAGTCTACGACCAGCAGTTTGCCGCCTTCACTCAGAATTACGGACCGGAAGCCCGCGGTGGTTCCTGCACGGCAGAAGTGGTAGCCGCTGAAGAACCCATCGGTTATCCTTATTTGACCAAACCCCAGGTGGTTGTCATCCTTTCTCAGGATGCCTATAACAAATATGGCAAAGACCTGCCTCAAGAAACGCAGCTCATTATTGATCCGGACCTGGTTAAACCCGATCCTGCCCAGAAACATGCCTATTTAAGTGTGCCTACTAACCGCATCGCCAGAGAAATGGGCAGAGTGGTGGTAGCCAATATAGTATTGCTGGGATTTTTAGCGGCAGTCAGTGATTTTGTTTCTACAGAAGCGCTGCGCAAATCTGTGCTGGCCACTGTGCCCAGGGGAACCGGCGAATTTAATATGAAGGCTTTTGAGAGCGGATTTAAATACGGACAGGAACAGAGCAAACGGAGCGTTGGCGCTAATGGTTAAGGGCGTTTCAGTGATTGGGACAGGGGTGCGGGCCGCCCAGTGCGCTCTGACCCTGGCTGAAATGGGTATTAAAGTCGATCTTATAACCCCGGAGCCAGCTCTGGACCTTGATAACGGCAACGACGGCAGTGAACCCTCCCACGAGCTTTTGCATGTCTGGCCTTTATTGTTAAGGGTGGCCAGTCACTCTAAAATAAAAATTCACACTAATACTAAAATCAAATCAGTCAGCGGGAAAACCGGCGAATTTTCTATCAAAGCGGTTACCACGCCCCGCTTCGTGAATGAAGACCTGTGTACCGGCTGCGGCAAATGCGAAGAAGAATGCTCGGTAAAAGTTCAGGTCAAGGTTAACGGACAAAAAGTTCTCCGCACAGCTATTCATTCACCCATTTTCGGGGCCAAATCGGTCCCGTCAGCCTACTATATTGAAAAAGAAGGTATTTCACCCTGTCGTTCAGACTGCCCCCTGGGTATCAATGTTCAAGGTTATATAGCGCTGCTGGGCAAAAATAAGGTAGACAAAGCCCTGGCTTTGATAAATGAGACAGCGCCGATGTCGGGCATTCTGGGACGTTTATGCACACATCCCTGTGAAACCAGGTGCGCAAGGGAAAAAATAGACAGTCCGGTCTATATTCAAGCTCTCCACAGATTTATCGCTGATAACGCCCCCGGGGGAATAGTTTACACACGCAAAGCGCCGGCGGGTTTACGCAAAGAGAAAATCGCCATTATCGGTTCCGGACCCTCCGGATTGACAGCCGCCTGGGAACTGGCCAGGCGGGGCTATTCTCCGACTATCTTTGAATCTCACGCAGTGGTGGGCGGCATGCTGGCGACGGGTATCCCCAGATTCCGTTTGCCCCGGGAAATCCGTGAAAAAGAAGTGGAGGCCATCAAAGCTTTAGGTGTAGACGTCAAAACCGGTATAACTGTGGGACGCGATGTAACTTATATCGATCTATTAGATCGCGGATATAAAGCTTTTTTCCTGGCCATCGGCGCCCATCAAAATAATAAACTGGGTATCGCGGGTGAAGATCTGAATGGAGTCATGGACTGCATATCCCTTTTATTCTCACTCAATCTGAAGGTGGGAGCTTCGGTAGGCTCTAATGTGGTAGTTATCGGCGGCGGCAACAGCGCGGTTGACTCAGCGCGGAGCGCCAGAAGGGTCAGCAAGGGAGAGGTCAGCATCTTGTGCCTTACCGATAAAATGACCGCTGTCAAAGAAGAGGTGGAAGAAGCAGTCAAAGAGGGCATACCCATAGATTATAATGTCTCCGTTAAGGAAATCCTGGGTGACGGCACTAACGTGACCGGAGTACGCTGCCAGAGAGTTAAAAATGTGACCTTTGATTCCAACGGCAAGATTACCATGGAATACATCGAAGGATCAGAATTTGATATCAAAGCCGACAGGGTCGTGATTGCCATCGGTCAGAGGCCCAATTCGGGTGTCTTAAACATCAAAAATCTGACTTTAGGCAGGAATTCCACAGTTATAGTTGATCCCCTTACGCTGGAGACCTCCATTCCGGGTATTTTTGCCGGCGGTGATGCTGTTACAGGTTCCAATAATGTGGTCAGCGCTATGGCGGCCGGACTGAAAGCTGCCGAATCTATCGACCGGTTTTTGAAGGGGCATAATCTTGAGAAAGGACGTTCTCTGGAAGTGCCTGTTCCGGTAGAAGTAAACCCGGCTGAGCGCAAGGCTGTTTCATATAAACGTACCAGTATGCCCTCTCTGTCGTTGACCAAGAGAAAGGCCAATTACGAAGAAACCAACCTGGGTTTAGCGGCTGAAAACGCCAGGCGTGAAAGCGAACGCTGCTTGAATTGCGCGGTCTGCTGCGAGTGCCTGGAATGCGAAGCAGCCTGTGAACTTAAAGCCGTTAATCATCAGGATGCCCTTAAAGCGCTGGAAATAGAAGCCAATGGCATTATCACTTTTGTTTCCGGCAGCCCGGAAATAAAGAAAATCGATAAAGCCGGAGTATTTAACATAACCGAAAATGCGGACAACAGCCTGTACGCGGAACTGGCGCAGGCTTCGGCAGTGGCTCTATCCGCAGCTATAGCTTTGAAACTGCGTGAAACTGAGAAGTCCGAAAAAGGGGTAGCTGCGGCCAGGAAGACCTTATCTACCCGCTCAGGAAACCGGACGGCGGTTATTCTCTGCCGTTGTGGAGATGCCATCAGTTCAGTGATTGATTTAGGTAAAGTTGCCAGTGCGATTTCTGGCATGCCCGGCATGGTTAGTGTTTCTGAAATCTCACAATCCTGCACGGAAGAAGGTTCACGGCAAATTAAAGAAATAGTCGAAAAAGAAGACATCGATCATGTGGTGCTGGCGGCCTGCCGCTGCTGTAATCTTGAGCAGATTTGTTTTAGTTGTACCGACCGCAGGGTGAAGTGCCAGAGTAATTTGAATGTGGATTTGCCTGCAGGCGTCAATATTGAATTCGCTAATATTCGTGAACAATGCGCCTGGGTGCATAAGAACGATCCGGTTGGAGCTACCGATAAGGCTGTTGAGCTTATCACTTCCAGTGTGGTCCGCGCCCAGAAGCTGGTCCCGGTTGTATATGAACCCAGAAAAGTCAGCAGTCATGTCCTGGTAATAGGCACCAGTCTTTCAGCCATGGCAGCGGCGAGTAACCTATCAGCCCAGGGTTATAATGTTGAGTATATCTCAAGCGTGGACCTGTTGAAGTCGAAAGATAAAGAAGCCGCAAAACAAACCAGAGTTGAAACTTTGAAAAAAGGCCTGAGAGCCAAAGGTTTAAAGGTTAACCCATGGCCGGATTCTTTAGAGTTAAACGGAGCGCCAGGTAAATATGAAGCCGTTTTGAAATACGGTACAAGTTCACACAAGATAGAAGCAGGAGCAGTCATTCTCGACCTTTTACAGGCAGGAAAAGACGAACTGGCAGTACTGGTTAACAGTAATTTTATCAGCCGCGTGCTGGACAAGCAGCATTATTTAAGCCGCGTGTCCAGCCTGGATTCGACCCTTTTACATTCCTACTCCGTCCGTGAGACAGCCGGCATATTTATGATTGCCCCCATGGGGATTGCCAGCGTAGATGAGCAAATTACTTTGGGAGAGGCGGCTGCGGCCAGAGCCTCAATATATTTAAGCCAGGAGAGCTTTAAACCTCGCTCCAGCTCAGTGGTTATCGATGCCAAAATGTGCCGCGACTGCGGGGATTGCCAGAAACTGTGTTCCTATATAGAAATTAAGGCTGATAAACAGGGCGTAAAACACGCCTGGATTGATCCCGCGATGTGCTTCGGCTGCGGGGCCTGTATCTCGATTTGCCCGACCGGGGCCATAACTCAGCCTTTACAGAGTGAAATTGGCATTACAGCCGCTCTGGAAGCATTGTTAAAGAAAACGCCAGGTGCGAGTAAAGTTTGATGAGTAATGCGGCGACTTTGGTGGTCTTTGTCTGCAACTGGGACGGCTTGAGTACTATTGAAGCAGCTGCCCAGAAACGCCTGACTTTCCCGGCATCCGTTAAAATTATCCGGGTAAGCTGCCTTTCCAGGGTGCATACCGGATTGATATTAAAAGCCTTTGAGCTGGATGCGGACCGGGTGATGCTGCTGGGCTGTGATTCTAAAAACTGCCACTTTGGCATTGAAGAAGAGTTAATTGACCAGAATTTTGCTAAAGCCCAGGGGATTATGAAGTTGCTTGGTTTAAAAAGCGAAAGGCTTACCCTGGTGCGTTTACCGCACGGCGACGGCGCGGGGTTTATTAAGAAAGTTAACCAGTTAGTTGAGTAATTAAACTCAACTGGTGGTCAAAAATAACGGGCAAATTTTGAGGGAAGAATATCATTGGATAACCTGGATAAAGAAATAAGGGATACTAAAGTTCGCCTGTGCCTGGATTGCGGCAAGTGCACCGTGGTGTGCCCGGTTGCCCAGTATAATCCTGAGTTTAATCCGCGTTTAATCATACAGAAAAGGTTAGGCGGCAGTGATGCAAGTACAGGCGACGAAAGCATCTGGTCGTGTTTTAACTGCCAGATGTGCCTGGAGCGCTGCAATTACAATGTGAAGTTCCCGGACTTTATCACGGCCTTGCGTACTGAAGCGGTGAAGTCGGGTACCCGAGTATTGTGCAGTCACGGCGGTTCCTTGCAGGCGGCCATGCATATGATGGCCCGTCCGGACATCCAGCAGAAGCGGATAGACTGGCTGCCGGAGGATATCGCGCTGACCGATCAGTCCGATACCCGCTTTTTCGTGGGCTGCGCACCCTATTTCGATGTGATTTTTCAGGATCTGGGGGTCAAGACACTGGATGGAGTAATTGGGGCCCTGAGGCTTTTAAATAAAGCCGGCATAGCCTTCAATTTGCTGGCTAACGAGCGCTGCTGCGGGCGTGACCTCTTGAATCAAGGCGATCAGGAAGGTTTTCTGGCCCTGGCCAAAGCCAATTTGGAGGAATTCAACCGGCATGGCGTCAAGCGAATCATTACTTATTGTCCGGAATGTCATGACTGTTTGAAAAACCAGTACCCCAGGGCTTTGGGAAATACAGATATAGAGGTTGTTAATCTGGTGGAATTGCTGGCGCCTTTACTCAAGAGCAAGAAGTTGGCGCTGGGACCGCTGGATAAAAAGGTCACTTACCAGGATCCCTGTACGCTGGGCAGAGGCTTCAGACTTTTTGAAGAGCCCCGTGAGTTGCTGACCGGCATGGCCGGCGTTAAGCTGGTGGAAATGGAAAATAGTCGAGAGAAATCGTTATGCTGCGGGGCTAATCCCTGGGCATACTGTAATACGGTTAACAGGCAGGTGCAGGAGCAGCGACTGGAACAGGCCCAGGCTACTGAAGCCGAGGTTTTAGTAACAGCTTGCCCCAAATGCCAGATCCATTTGAAATGCGCTCAGAAGAGCGATGATTGCCGGGCTGCCGGGATCGAGATCCAGGACCTGGCCGGTCTGGCGGCGGCATCGCTGAAGAGGAGGTAGTGAATTGGTTGATGAGGCAATTAGAATAGGTGTATTTGTCTGCGATTGCGGATTGAATATTGCCGGTTCGGTAGATACTGAGGAAGTTAGAAGATTTGCCGAGACCTTGCCCAACGTGGTGGTCTCGGTCAGAAATCGCTATACCTGTTCAGATCCCGGCCAGCAAGAAGTTAAGAAAACCATTCGCGAAAACAATGTCAACCGCGTGGTG
>CAITCX010000264.1 GCA_903890885.1 uncultured Dehalococcoidia bacterium | reverse complement strand
TTCTTGACAGCTATTATATAAAAGGTAAAATGGAAACCATACATTGAAGGGGGGGTGGGAAATATTTTCTCAAAATAGTTGTGGGTCAGGGTTAAATTAGCCTTTATGGATAAAGGACTGGCGAATTCTACTTCAAAGTGCACCGTTTGGAATAAATAGAGGACATGACAGGGTTTCTGGTAGTGTAGGAAGAACGACCAACCTTACACCCAGAAGGAGCCTGCCATGCCCTATAAACATCTTACCGAAAACGAGCGATATGTCATTAGTCATTTGCATTGTGCTGGTTTCAGCCGCCGAGAGATTGCTCGGAGGATCAACCGACACTATGTTACCGTCAGCCGGGAGCTAAACCGTTACAAATCAATGTATACGTACACAACTTACTGGTACGATTGGACTCATCCCGAGGCCCTTAAGCGTCGACGAAAAGCACGCCATCATCGCCGGAGGTCCAGTCAACGCCTATTTGACTACGTAAAACAAAGGCTGGAAGACGATTGGTCTCCGGAGATAATTGCCGAAAAACTAAAGATTGATTATCCAGACGATGAGGAAATGCGCGCCAGCCTGGAGACCATTTATCAGTGGATCTATTTGGACGCAAGTGAGGGCGGAACACTTTATCATCACCTCCGGAGGGGAAGGAAAAAACGGCGCCGACAAAAGCGTTACGGCTCCGGGAGACGCTTTATTCCCGGTCGAGTCAGCATTTCCGAACGGCCTGATAGCGTCGAGACTCGGGAGCGCTTTGGCGACTGGGAAGGAGATACCATTGAAGGCAAAAAGAGCACTGGGTATATGGCTACCCATGTCGAACGCAAAAGCCGCTTCTTGATCGCCGCCAAACTTCTAAATAAAAAAGCAGAATCACTAACCTCAGAAAGCGTTAAAGTTTTCTGCCGCATTCCTATAGAGATGCGGAAGACGCTGACCGTTGATAATGGCAAAGAATTCGCCCGCTTCAAAGAACTGGAAACCCAAACCGGATTAACAGTTTACTTTGCTGATCCATATTCTGCTTGGCAACGAGGGACAAACGAAAATACCAATGGTCTTCTTCGTCAGTATTTCCCTAAAGGCACAGATTTTAGAAACGTCACAGCAGAGAAACTTGCATTTGCAGTAAAAAAACTTAACCATAGACCAAGAAAATGCCTGGGCTACCAGTCACCCTATGAAGTCTTCTGGAATACATCAAGTGGTGCGCTTATAACTTGAATTCGCCCTCCCAAAAAGAATGATCGGGGTCTGGTCTTTACCTTGCTGTTTGAGATCTTCGTAATCTTGCCGCCTATCCGGCGGCAGGGATCTCGTTCAGGGGAACCTTCGCTGCCGCCACGACCTCGACGGTCAGCGGCCACCTGGTCCGGAGGGTGAAGTTGGCAATGCCTTCGACGCGGACGAGTCGCACGATGCGTCTGTCCGGGAAGATCTGCGAAACCGTCTTGACCGCCGATTCGCAGCCGATCACGCCGAATGCATCATAGTCGGCCCCGG
>CAITCX010000263.1 GCA_903890885.1 uncultured Dehalococcoidia bacterium | reverse complement strand
TCCCCGGTGTTAAAAATAATGGTTAGGTTGTCTTTGATCTGCTCTTCCACCAAAGGTTGATTGGCCATACGCGATATCGCGTCTTTTTCGCTAATGCCACGGCCTTTCAACCGCTCGATAACAGCATCTTTAGAGGCTTTTAGCACCCACACTCTGTTCGCCTTAATCACAAACGGCGCTTTCAACAGAATGGCCATTTCTATAAAAACCGCTTTAACCCCCATCTTTTCGTAATTTTGCAACCTTTCTTCAATCGCTTTCTCCACTCTGGGATGGACAATACGGTTCAATTTCATCAAAGCCTCGGTGTTATTGAAAACGATATTGGCCACCTTAGAACGGTCTAGAGTACCGTCAACCTTTAAAATGTTATTTCCAAATACCTTGAGAATGTCTGAAAAACAGGGAGTACCCGGTTCCATCAACATACGCGCCACCTGGTCGGAGTCGATTACTTCCGCCCCCATTTCTTTCAGGATAGCCCCGGCAGTGCTCTTTCCGCTGCCTATGCCTCCGGTTAAAATAATCAGTTTCATGAACTTAAGTCTAACCGATGAATACGCAATCTTCAACCGCATTGGAAACATTACCACTAGGTTATTGCTTGAAAGAATAGTTCAGGCGCCCTTGTTATAGGTCTCCTTTAGATGCAAGGCATCCTCTTCCAGATTGGGGCTTTCGCAAATAACCACACCCCGGACGTCTTTCTCTTTCAAAGCCATCAGAAGTTCAGAGTAGTTCAGATCTGATTCGCGGACGTTGAGATGAGAAAGTTCTCCAGCCTTCTGGTTATAGCTGATGCCAGAAAGATGGATGTGCATATTGTCCAGGGCTGACCGCCCCAATTTCTTTTCAATCTGATTCAGTGTAGATTTATACTCGTAATAAGAGTTGATTTTACCGGAGCGTGAATGAAGGTGGGCAAAATCAACGCATGGAGAAAGTCCTTCAACTTCTCTGCAAAGGTTTAGCACTTCCTCCAGGCTGCCAAATTGCGAAGGTTTACCCATTAATTCTGGCCGCAGTGTAATAAAACGGTACTGGCGTTTGATTTCAGCCACTAAACCGGTCAAAATTTGTTTCAATCTTGGATAGACTTCCCCGGGAGGGTCTTGCAGATAAAAAGCGGCATGAAAAGCGATATCCGAAGCCCCGCAAAGAGCAGCAACATGGGCTGTCTGCAGCAGTCGCTCCTGGCTGGCTACCAGTTTATCATTTTCATGGGCGTTCAGGTTGATATAGTAAGGAGCATGGGCGGTAAGTTTAACGCGGTGCTTCTGAGCAGTGGTAGCTACCTGAGCAGCCTCAGCATCGGTCATGCGCACCCCATAGACAAATTCCAACTCAGTGCAACCCAAACCCAACTCGGCAATGCGTTTAATACCATTAAGCAGATTTTTGGGTTTTGCTGTTGAAAGGGGAATCCCACCTGTTCCGAAAAGTAATTCTTCCATGCCGACACTCCCTCAAAAACATAGTACAGTAAGGAATGTTAAAACTCAAAAATAAAAGTGAAAACTGTTTATCTGGGCCAGGTAAATAAAAGAGAACCATCTTTTAACGCACCCGGGGTATGCGTCACACCCGTAAGCAGTCAACATATGCTCCAAATTGTCGTTTTAATTCTCCTTAAAACTCTTTTTTAATGTGGGTATGGTATAATAAAAATAAGTAAATGTGGGAGCAAGAAACTGGAAGGACTGGAACTGGCACGAAAAATAGTGGACCTGGCTGGTGATAAACTGGCTTCGGATATCGTATTACTGGATACCCATGAGGTTTGTGGTTTTGCAGATTACTTCGTGATTTGCACCGGTGAAAGCAACCGCCAACTGGTTGCTATCACCGATACTATCAATGGGGAATTAAGAAAGCTGAAAGTAACTCCAATGCACGTTGAGGGTACCCCTGAATCAGGTTGGATCCTCATGGACTATGCAGATGTCATATTCCATGTCTTTGGGCCATTCGAGCGCGATTATTATCAATTGGAAAAGCTCTGGGAAACCGCCAGCACCAAAGTCAGGGTTCCCTGATCCCTCACTTTTCTCCTCTCCCAATAGGGCCAAGGCAAGGAAGATGAGCCTTATCTAGCTACGAAGTCCTTCTTCGTGAAATAGAGATTGATTTCTATTTCAGCATTTGCAGGGGAGTCCGAACCATGCACTGAATTCCTTTGCAAATCCAGTCCGAAATCCTTGCGAATAGTCCCATTCTCTGCTTTTACAGGATTAGTAGCACCCATAGCCTTGCGAGCTAC
>CAITCX010000262.1 GCA_903890885.1 uncultured Dehalococcoidia bacterium | reverse complement strand
TATGGTGGTTATGCATCAGACGTCCAGAACAATCAGTTCGGGTTTTTCACGGCGGGCTTTTTCCACTGCATCCAATCCGTCGGCAGAGGAGAGGACAGTATATCCTTCTTTAACCAGGTTATACTCCAGCATGGTGCGCAGGGTTTCATCGTCTTCAACTACCAGAATCTTGTTGCCGGTCAATTTCAACCTTCTTTACACGTTAAACAGGAAATTGACGGTATCCCCGTCCTGGACGATGTAGGTTTTACCTTCCAGTCGCAGCAGTCCCTGCTTTTTGGCTTCTACCAGTCCCCCAACCCTCTTAAGATCGGTATAATGAATAACCTCGGCGCGGATGAATCCGCGTTCAATATCAGTGTGTATCTTCCCGGCTGCTTTGACCGCTTCAATACCTCGCTTGATAGGCCAGGCCCGGCATTCGTCCTCGCCCACCGTGAGGAAAGAGATCAGGTCCAATAATTCATAAGAGACTTTGATAGTGCGGTCCAGGCCGGATTCGGTCATGCCGAATTCTTTGCGGAAATCTGCCATGGCCTCATCTCCCATCTGGGAAAGCTCCATCTCCAGTTTGCCGCAGGAAGCGATGACCCGGCTTTTCGGTTTGGCATAGCGGGCGTTTAATTCCGCTTCAATCCTGGCGACATTGGGCAGATCATCTTCACCGATGTTGACCAAGGTCAGGATAGGTTTGGCGGTCAAGAACTGATAATTGCTCAGGGATTTTATTTCCTCTTGAGTAAGCTGCATCTCGCGGATGGGGATATCTTTCTCCAATCCGGCTTTAATTTTAACCAGTGTTTCCTGTTCCTTAAGGACGATGGCGCGCTCGGCCTGTTTGGCCGATTTAAGAGAACCCTCCATCTTTTCCAACCGTTTTTCCAGGATGGCCAAATCGGAGAAGGCCAACTCAAGGTTCATTGATTCAATATCCCGGTTTACGTTAAGGCTGCCGTCCGGGTGAGGCAGGCTTTCATCTTTGAAAGATCTGACCACGTTGACCAGCACATCTACCGTGCTGAGTTGATTGAGCAATTGACCGCCGATGCCTTTATCTGTGGCCATCTCTTTTACAGATGCGCCGATATCGATGTATTTAACTTCAGCGTGCACGATCTTTTTGGGATTATAGATCTTTGCCATTTCATAGATACGTTCATCCGGGACACCAGCCATGCCGATGTTAGCCTGGTTTTTGGCGCTGTATGTGCCGGTGGCGGCTTTGCCTTTGGTTAAGCCGTTGAAAATGGTGGTTTTTCCGCTTTTAGAAAGTCCTACGATACCGATATCTACACTCATCTGTTATTCCTTTTAATGTTATTTAAGTATCCTCAAGCCCGTCTTATTTTACTCTGTAGAAGTTGATTGTTCAATAAAATTGAATTGAAATGTTGAATCGAAACATGCAGCCCGGATGTTTTAAGGTGTATCTTGCACAACTTTTAGGATTTAGTTGTGTTAAAATGTTTATATTCTAAAGTAGAGGCTTAAATTGATACACATTTTCTGGGGGGAAGACCGTTTTTCAATGGAGGAGGCCCTGCAAAAAATCAAAAACGGGCTGGGTGATCCTGCTATGCTTTCTCTCAATACCAGTGTTTTGGAGGGGGCTAAACTTACGCTAAATGAGCTGAAAGCAGCAGCTGAGGCAGCGCCTTTTCTTTCCTTGAAGCGACTGGTAGTGATCTACGGTCTGCTGGAGCGTTTTGAACCGAAAGACAAATCCTCCCGTCCTAAGAAAGCCGAAAGTACGACTAAAAAATCGGATGAGCCCGCTGGCTTTGCCGACTGCTTGAAAGGTCTGCCTGACACCACAGTGTTGGTTCTGGTCGACTTTATCGAAATGGGAAAAAAGGCGCTGCAGAATAACGTTCTGTATCAGGTGATTTCTCCCCTAAGTGATGTCAGACCGTTTCCCACTCTTAAAGGTACAAAACTTACTCAATGGATTGAGCAAAAGATCGCCACCCAAGGAGGCAGCATTTCCAGGCAGGCTACTAATATTCTGATGGAAAACATCGGAGGCGATCTGTTTACCATGTTTAATGAGGTAAGCAAATTAACTGCTTTCACCGCCGGACGCATGATTGAGGAAAAAGATGTGCGCCAGATAGTGAGTGTCTCACGGGAAGCCGATATTTTCGCGATGGTAGATGCTGTAGTAGACCGCAAAGCCGGCATTGCTGAACAAATACTGGAGCAGTTATTGCAAAACGGGGTAGTGCCACAGCAAATTTTGGCGCTGCTGGCCCGGCAGATCCAGGAACTGATACAGGTGAAAGATCTTAAAAAGGAAAGGAAGTCTACAGCTGAAATCCAGACCCGGCTGGGAATATTCAGTTCCTTTCGCTGGGACAAGTTAGCTGCCCGTTCAGAGAAATACACGCTGGAAAAGCTGATAACCATATACCGCAGTCTTTTAGAAACTGATCTGGCGATCAAGACCGGAAAATTGGAAGGGGACCTGGCAATAAATATCCTGGTGGCCGATCTATGTGTAAAAGGATAAGAGATCTTTCAGGCAAAACCAGTCTTCGTCAAATAGCCCTGGAAAACAGGCCTGAAAAACAGTCTTGACAATAAATCGGGAAGCATGATAGTATGGGCACTCGTGTAATATTCACGGGAATACAGATAAACAATGAGGTAAAATGGCGGAGCCGGTAAAAATTGAATATTTTCAACTAATGGTTGGTTTTGAATTTCCTCCGCAGAGCTACAGCCTGGATCTCGCCTCTGTTGAATTGTACCTGCAAGCCACACGTGATAATGCGGAATTTTATCGAGCAGGCAACCTGGTGCCGCCGATGGCAGCCACGGCATACGCCATGACCTCTCTTTCCCAGGCAGTGGCCCTGCCTGCCGGCACTATTCATGTTTCACAGGAACTGGATTTCTTAAAAACACTTAAAATTGGTGATTATATTACCTGCTGTTCGAAGGTCAGCCGCAAAGTAGACCGCGGCGGGTTGCGATTAATGAACATTGATATCAGGGTCATCAACCAGAATGCAGAGATCGTGTTGACGGGCAAAGTGGGGTTTTTATTACCGTGATAGTCAATAATCAAGAACCAGGATACAATAACCAAACAAATTAACAATAAATATCAAATTTCTAACAAAAACTAATAACTAGAAACTGGAAATTGAAAATTTGAAATTAACAGAAATTCAAATCGGACAGAACTTGCCAGGCCGGGTAAAGCTGATTACTCAGGATGAGATAAATCTGTATGCCAGGGCCAGTCGTGATTTTAATCCGATCCACATTGATCCGGTCTTTGCTATGCAGACGGCAGCTAAAGGTACGATCGCTCACGGCATGCTGGTATTGGCCTATGTTTCCCAGATGATGACGGAAGCTTTCGGGGAGAGCTGGCTGAGCGGAGGGAGTTTCAACATTCGCTTTAAAGCCCCAGCCAGGCCGGCTGACCTCCTCACTATTCAGGGCAAAGTAGAGGAGATCGAAAAACAGGGCTTGCAGACTCAAATTGTTTGTTCTGTTATATGCTCAAATCAGAACAACGAAGCCAATATTACTGGAGAGGCTGTAGTCAGGTTTAATAACGTGGAAGAGATGAAAGATGGCCACTGAACAAGCTCAGACAGTTGAAGAAACCATCCGCAAAATCATCGGTAAAATCATCCGCAATGAAAATGTAGTCCTCACCCCGACCATTACATTTAAAGAATTAGGAGCCGATTCACTCGAGGTGGTGCAGGTGATGGTGGGGCTGGAAGAAACCTATGGCATAGAACTGGTAGATGAAGAATTGAAAGTTATTGGCAACCTGGGCGGTTTTATAGACTACGTTAAGAAGAAAGTAGCCGAAAAAAAGTAACACTACTTTACTTTACATAACAAGAGCCTTTTCATTAATGTGATCGAAATGTGATCCTCGGAGTTCTTTTGTGACTTGTTGGTAACCCCTCTCTTCTAAACTGGGGAAAGATAGAGAGGAGATACCATGAAATTCCGCCAGTTAATACCACATCTAATAGCTTTAATGTTTTGCGCTTGCCTGCCTATGACGCTTGTCATATCAGCAGCAGTTGATAACAGTACCTCAGGCCGAATAGCAGAACTCCGTGATGATTTTTTCCCCGGCACCACCGATCTTCCGGTGCTCAGTCATGAATCACTGCGCTGGGATTTACTCAAGATAAAAGCTCCGGACGCCTGGCCGCTTGTTTCCGGAGGTGAAGATGTCCTTATAGCGGTCCTGGATACCGGTATCGATGATACCGCTCCGGCCTTAACAGGCAAAATCGCGAGCCGGGTAAATTTTACTAATAGCCAGGACTATGATCAACGGGGACACGGCACTTTTATTGCGGGCATTATTGCAGCCGCGGCTGAGAACCCCGCTTTTCCCGGAGTGGCCTATAACGCCAGATTGCTGGATGTCAAAGTAGCCGAAGATGACGGCAGTACGGATGCCCGGAAAGTTGCCAACGGCGTCCTGTGGGCAGTTGCCCACGGCGCTGATGTCATCAACATTAGCGTAGTAATTGATAATCAATATCCTCTTCTGGAACGTGCAGTGGATTATGCCTGGAAGAAAGGTTGTGTGATAGTAGCGGCAGCAGGCAACGGTGCTTCCCGTAAGCCAGTCTATCCGGCGGCCTATGCCAATGTGATTGCTGTGGCCGCCTCCGATAAAAACGATTCCCTGACCAGTTGGTCCAATTGGGGAGATTGGGTGGATGTAGTTGCTCCGGGTGTAGACATTTATTCTACTTTGCCAGGCAAACAATACGGTTTTAAAAACGGGTCCTCATTTTCCGCGGCTCTGGTCTCTGGCGAAGCAGCACTGTTGTTCACCAGGACAATTGCTGTCGATAATGATGCGCTTATAAATGATGAGATCTGCAATAATATCTTCAATAATTGCAATGTTATTAAGGGGATGGAAAATCCCGGCAAGATAATAAATGTCTACGAGGCCGCCAAAGCGGCCGAATTAAACCAGGAAATTCAATGAGAGAATAAGGCAACTGTATAAGTCATTAGTACAGTCGGCAAAAATCAATTTAGCTTTTATTAGTCTTTTTAGCCTGGTCAATGGACTCTTGCTGATACAGTAGTCTTCCATGAGCTGGATCAACGGGTCTCTGACAGGCGACCTTAACGCGGATCCGTAATTCGCTATCGCTGTATTCTTTAAGCAAAAATCCGTCAACCTTTAATCTGGTTACCGTTTTCCAGTCGGCTTCATTCTCTTTTAGCATCAGAACGACTGGGGTAGAGGCGAGGTCATAGATGGAGGCGCAAATATTATTAACATTTTCAATCTGGCTATCTACTATCACTAGGGCAAATTGTTTATTTCGAATTAAATCCAGAGGTAGAGGCAATTCTGGATAATGCACTACATCAATTCCTTCAACAGCGAG
>CAITCX010000261.1 GCA_903890885.1 uncultured Dehalococcoidia bacterium | reverse complement strand
GACACATCGTAGTAGCCGACGTAATAGCATCCCGGTTGATCCGGAGGCGGCGGTATCACCGCCTCGCTTTTTGCGCAAGCCGCAGGAAGCGAGGCAATAAGCCCCAGCAAAACAATAGCCAGCAACCTGCTTCGCAATCCTTGCCGTACTCTCATTACTGCCCTCCTTCGTCAATTATGGCTTCGCGTTTAACCAATTCTTTGCAGTTTACCTACCATCTATATATCCCGTTGCCGAAGGACTGCTTTAGTATTTATGCAGAATATCACGCCTATTTCGTCCTGTCCACTCGGAATTGTGGCGCAAGCAAAGCGGAGTGTCAATAAGGTGTAGAATAACCGGAAAAGAAAAACGGGAAGTCGCCTATCGCAGACTCCCCGCCCAACTAATCAAGTGCTGTTTAGCTCATACGCTTATGAGTTTTAATTACTGCTAAGCCAGGTTACACCAAAGCTCGTACCATCCGGTGAGAGTGTTCCGGTTTGTGCCTTTATTCCCCCGCTCGAATTTACAATATTAATACAATCAAATGCCCATGTCTTTATTGGGCCAGATGTTCCACTGATTGCGGCTGATGCATTTGTGAATGTTGCCGTGCCGAAGTTAGCCAAGGGTAATACTCCGCTTGACCAAGGTGCTTCGGCAATCCACTCAGCCGAGCTTCTCTTGGCAGAAGGGCATTTCTGGGTAGTAGTGCAGTTCCAATTCCCTTCATCTATCAGAGTTAGAACGAAACTGCTACCGACATACTGGACCTCAGCATCGATTCGATCGCCGGGTTTGACGGTATAAGGAATGGTCACAGGATATTTGGGATATATTTCATACCAAGCTGCATAGCTGGCATTTCCATTGATCCAGTTCTGGTCGGTCCCGATCTGCTCGACGGTATTGCTGGAATACCCGTCAATGCCTACCCAGATGGAACTCCATGCATTTGTAGAGCCGGTAACCGCAGGAACTACCCAGCTTCCTTTAACATCGGTGACTGCCCCGCTTTTGGGATTTTTCAAACTGGTTTCCACGGCATAGCCCGCCCAGTTGGTCGAGGTTCCGTCTTTGACATGTATTTGCGGGGCGTTTACCGGGACATTGGCTGCCGGCGCTTGAACCGCAGGAAGAAGGAATGCGACCAAGGTAACCAGTATGCCCGAGATGAAAAGCATGCGCTTCATGGTTTCCTCCAACAAATTTATTGCGGTATATTTACCTAACACTGATATTCTATCATACAAGAGGAATTTGTGGTCAAGATTTGATGGTCATTAGTTTGGCCGCTGCTTCCGGCCACGAGACGGCGACCTGGCCACCACTGCACGAACACCGGAAGATAGCTTGATATTGGCAAGGATTATGTTAAAATTGGCAAGTGGGTCGACTTAAAAGAAGTGCAGGAGAAATTCTCCTGCCGGGGGAAGTGGGGGTGTCACCCGCCTTTTAAAATCCCCCAATCTTGGGGGATACAGGGGGTTGATTTAAACTCCGTAGGAGTTCCCCTAGAACGGGAAATTAGCACGTAATGGAAAACAAATACTCATCGCGATTCGTAGTCGTCACAGGGATTTTCATAACCTGTCTCATCGTCTCCAACATCATCGCCGTAAAGATAATATCCGTCGGCGGAAGGAACCT
>CAITCX010000260.1 GCA_903890885.1 uncultured Dehalococcoidia bacterium | reverse complement strand
GACTCACAGATTTCGGTAACCGGCTCTGGTTTTAGTGGGTCATCTTCTATCTCCTTCTATGTTGATGGTGAAAAGATCAATACACTGGCTTCCAGCAGCCTGAACGGCAGTATTGCCAGCCTGAAAATAGCGGTTCCCACCGTTTCTTCCGGCAGCCATACCCTGAAGGTTATGGATTCCAAAGGTTTTTTCGACACATCAAAAATAACAGTGACCTCTTCAATCTCCATCAGTCCTGGCAGCGGTACGGCAGGTACCTCAGTCAGAATCAAAGGCAGCGGCTTCACTTCAAAAGCCAGGTTATATGTTTTTTATCATGATCAAGTGGTAACCACCGAGCCTGCGGTTATTATGTGTGACACCGCAGGTAATTTTGCGGCGTCGTTTAAAATTCCGGCTTCCGAATCCGGGTCTTTCAACATACGCGTGACCGACGGCGCTAACAACTGCAACGGTAATTTTACTCTCACTGCCTCCGCCCAACTGGAGAAGACCTCCGGCACAGTCGGCAGCGAAGTTACCGTTAATGGCAGCGGATTCAAGGCCGGCACAGGATTAAACATCAAGTTCGACAATACGGGTATTGCTTCCGACTCGGTCGGTCCGGATGGTATATTTGCCACCACTTTTAAAGTCCCCTCCGCTTTGCCAGGCCTGCATAAAGTGCTAGTGACTGATAGTCTCAATCCCATAAGCCTTAACTTTTATATTGAAGCATCGGCCCAGATCAGCACATCCAAGGGTACTGGTAATATAGCGACAGGCAATGTCGGATCGCCTGTAACTGTTAGCGGTAATGGGTTTACCCCGGAAGCAACTGTCAGTATCACTTACGATTCCGAACCCGTGGGCACTGCCAAGGTAGGTGCAACCGGTTCGTTTTCGGCGGTTTTCTCAGCGCCACCCAGTCAAGGCGGAAATCACATTGTCGCGGCAACTGACGGTGTTAACGAGTTCTCTTATATTTTTGTAATGGAGACAATTGCCCCCTCTGCCCCAGTCTGCCTCTTTCCCTTGAAAGATGACAAGGGAGAAGCGTTGACGAAGTTCCAGTGGTTGGGAGTAACAGATCCCAGTGGTGTAACCTATCGGTTTCAGATCTCTAAAGACCCCGATTTTAAACAGCTTTTAATGGACAAACGCAGCATATCCAGTCCCGTTTACCAGTTAACTCAGGAAGAAAAACTTCAAGCTGGCGGTAAAAATCAGCCTTACTACTGGCGCGTCCAGGCCTCTGACAATGCCTCTAACAGCAGTCCCTGGTCCCCTACCTCAAGTTTCTATGTCGGCTTTGTTATTCCTGCGTACTTTCTCTACAGCTTTTTCGGTCTGGTTGGCCTGGTGGTATTTGCTGGAGGTTGCGTTATCGGCACCCGCTGGGGCCGCAAGTTCAAGATCTTCTCACCGCGCAAGAATGCCACTGCCGATGAATCTTCTGAGGCGGAAGATGTCTCTGAGATCGAAACTTAGTTCAGTCTAACTGCTCTTTTCCTGCTCAACTACCTTTTGGGGGAACGCCAGTTCAGTTGCCCAAATAGTGGAATCTGTACCCAGCCATCCTAAAATGAACTTTGTTCTTCGCTTCTATAATACCTTTCCGGGATTCAAGATATTGTTTGGGTCGAAAGCTTTTTTCACCCGTTTCATCAAGTCTATACT
>CAITCX010000259.1 GCA_903890885.1 uncultured Dehalococcoidia bacterium | reverse complement strand
CGATGAGCCTCTGATTATCAATAAAGTTGCCGCTTCGGTCGTCACCCAGCTTCCGGAAGGCTCGTTTAACATCGGCCAAAGCGTTAACGATAAAGCCAATGTAAACGGCGTAAGCGGCATAACTCCTTCAGGTACGGTCGATTTCCAGGTATCAGCGAATGGTGTTGACTTCAATAAATACGGAGAGACCAAAACCTTAGACAACTATGGTAATGCTGTCTCCGATGATTATCCTTTAAACAGCACCGGTACTTATTACTTCAAGGCAGTTTACAGCGGGGACAATAATTACAACGGGTCCCAGAGTGGGGCTCAGGATGAAATTCTGCATGTGTATAAATTTGACGTCGATGTTATCACTGATTTATCTCCAAAGATAATTAGTGTAGGGGACTGTGTAACTGATCTAGCTAAGGTCAACGGCGTTACCGGAAAGATGCCTACAGGTACAGTGGATTTCCAGATCTCCACGGATGGTGTTACCTTTAGTAAATATGGAGAGACCAAGACCTTAGACAGCGATGGTAAGGCTACATCCGATGTTAATGCTCCGGCACTTGCAGTAACCTTCTATTTCAGAGCAGTCTACAGCGGTGATGCCAATTATAATGAAGCACAGAGCGGAGATGGTGAGGAACCGCTGACAGTCAATATGCTGAACTCAACGATTACCACCGCTTTATCTGCTGGCAGTATTCCCGCTGGGGGCACTGTCGCGGATACAGCCACCTTAACTGTAACAGGCTGTGGTCCGGCGGCTGGAGGAACAATCAGCTTCCAGGTGAAAACTCCCACTACTGATTTTACCGAATTTGACTCCCAGACGGTATCCGGAGCTGGTACCCATACTTCGGTTGAATATACGCCTGCGTCGGCCGGCAATTACTATTTCAGGGCAGTCTACAGCGGCGATGCCAATTACAACGGGTCGCAAAGCGGAGATAAAGAGGAGCCTTTGACCGTTAACAAAGCAGACTCAGGGATTACCACCGCTCTGTCTACTGACAGGATCACGGTGGGACAGGGCACTGTCACTGATTCTGCCACCCTAACAATTACTGGAAGTGGTCCGGCGGCTGGAGGGACAATTAGCTTCCAGGTGAAAACTCCCACTACTGATTTTACCGAATTTGACTCCCAGACGGTTTCCGGGGCTGGCGCTTATACATCGGTTGCTTATACGCCCGGGTCGGCCGGTCATTACTACTTCAGGGCTGTCTATAGCGGTGATGCCAATTACAACGGTTCGCAAAGCGGAGACAGCGAAGAGCATCTGGTCGTACTCTGCCCGTGGACCCTGCCGCCGCCACAAATAACCCCAGCCGTAATGGAAATATTGAAATTACCTGGGGCATACTCTTACTTTGATATTACATTGACTAACGTGCCTGCTGGATATACTATAGAAAACGGTACTTATATCGGCTGGTGCGCGGATACTCAACATATAATCGGTAATGGGCCATACCCTGTAACCTGCTATTCCAGTTTATATTTATCTCCTGCTCCAGTTTATGTTCAAAACCTGCCCTGGAACAAGATAAACTATATCATCAACCACTATAGCCCGGATAACTCCACCGATACACACAAGAAACTTGATATACAAATGGCGATCTGGTATTTCACTAATGGTGATACCAACTATACACGATGGGGTGGAGTAATTAATAATCCGATCGATATCGGAATTATTCAAAGTATTATAGCGGATACAAATGCCAATGGCGCAGGTTATTTGCCTGGCCCTGGGGATTATGGCGCTGTAATACTGGATCCATCAAATCTAACGAACCCAGGGGAACGACTACAGCTTAATTTTATTAAAATAAAAATCTGCCCTTAAAGTGGTCACTAGATAAAAATAATTAATCAGTTTTTAAAATAAAGGAGGTATAGAATGAAAAAAGTATTCTTGTCAATGCTTGTCCTGGTTTTTATGTTAAGCCTGGTTCTAATAGCCAACGTCCATTCGGTATCGGCCGACTACGCAGACTGGTCAATCGTTAAGAGCGGCAGTCTCAGCGTAGAGCAACAGGGAGGTAGTACTGTCTACATTATTCATTATACTTACACTGTAACTAATAAAGGGGCAACCGATATTGTGATCGATTCCATTACCGACGATAAAATAGGCCCAATTGCCTTGCCACTTGACGAAGCGGGCAGAACAATACCCGGCAGTTTTGGAGAACCTTACAGTTCTTTGACCTTTACCGGAACTTATGATGCGACAATGGATGTCCAAAATGGAGTTGTTTCTGTATGCAATACAGCGACAGCAGAAGGCCATTCCGGAACAAATAAACTAACGCCAGCAGATAGCAATGAGGTGTGCATCCCGTTGCCGCCTATACCGCCGGTCCCGGAATTGTCATCTTCGTTATTGCTGGGTCTGGGAGTTTTGGGATTGACAGGATTTGTGGTAATTAAAAGGAAGGAATTGAAGTTGTCATAACCAGGGTTATCGAGACGACGGGTGCCAATAATTGTGGCAGCCCGTCGTCAGGATGTTATATAGAGACGCTCGATTCTGTTTTTGCAATTCTCAACATCCTGATATTCTTTAGCAGATCAATACTTGCAGAGGATTTCGGGGCATGACATATTACATAGGGTAATATGATTTACTTTAAAATATGGATTTTCAAGACCTAGTACAGTGATGTTGCATTTGGTTCTTATTTAGCATTTCGCCACAATATACTGAACCAACATTGCACCTGGTTCAACCAGGATAACTGAGTCCGAGTAGAGTAAAAACAGAAATTTTGGGGGGGGTAACCATTGACCATGCCTGGGTTTATGGGTATTCAATTTGTCCAGCACTAAATACGATTCAGTATAAAAAGTAGCTATCCGCAATACTATTCATAAAGTCCAGCAATCCACCGCGACTACGGGGTTAATGTCAAAATTTTGCCAATCCGGTAGCTATTTTAGATATTTTAACTCAAGTGAATAAAGATATTTTACCATATCTTCTTTTGCTGCATTCTCCTGGTCATCAATTGAAGCCTTAACTTCCGGCAGTTGCCCTATGAGCATCAGGATTGGCAGTATTAGCGATATTTTTTACGATTAGAAGTAAAAGACAAACAGTGGTCTTATAAGCACCTTTTAAACATTTCTTTTTCCGAGTCTGAAAGAGTAGGCTTTTTCACAACGCAAGGGATGCAGTGGTTGTCTTGACGTTAAGTCATTTTCTGGCTGTTATTGGTCTGCTACACTAAATGATTCTAACAATGATATCCTATGAAGGATTAATCTGGAAACCCTAATTTCTATTGAAGAATTCCCAATTGTGTATCATTTAACAAAATTTGCTATGATGATTTTATGGAACATTAAAGCAAAAGGAAGGACAGGGTTATGGAGCAAATTCTGGATATAATCAAGAGACGGGCCAGCGTGCGGGCCTATCTGGACAAGCCTCTGCCGGAGGAGGTTATTACCAATATCATGGAAGCCGCCCGGCACACGCCTACCGCACGCAACCTCCAGGAACTCGAGTATAAAGTCATCACCAACAAAGCCCTGATTCAAAAGGCCTCCGATTCAGTGGCAGCCGCACTGGCAGAACAGGACCGGCCCGTACAGCCCAAGTACAGGCCCAGTTTTTTCTACAGCGCGCCCCTGCTGATAATCATTGCCGGACCGAGAGACAACTACTGGGTGAACACCGATGCGGCCCTGGCTGTGCAGAACATCATGCTGTATGCTACCTCGATCGACCTGGGCTCCTGCTTTATAGGAATGGCCCGCTTCATTGAAAGCGATCCGAAGATGATAGAGGAGCTGCATATCGCCGGGGATATGAGAATCGCCGCGGCGGTGGTTTGCGGCTACCCCAATGAAAACCCGGCTCCGATAGAAAAGATCCTTAACGTGGAGTTTTTCACCTAGACGCAGGGCGCTGGACGCAAAACGCTAAACGCCGGACGCAGGACGCTGATAGGGCGACCAGCCGTTAGAGGCGGTCTTTCAGATTCTTGCGCAGGGCTACATGCCTGAGGTTGCCTTTAGATTTTTTAAGCATTTCCTTGAGGCGCGGGATATAGCGGCCGATGTGGAAGAGACAAATAATAATAGAGTAGATCATATAGTACGGCGGATGATAAAGCGGGGCGTTATAGAGAAAACCGGCGACGAAGGGGAAGCACAGAAAAGCCAGACCGTAACTGATAGTGGGATTGCGGGAGATCAAAAACAATATACCCAGTAAAATAGGGTAAAAGACGAACCCCCAGGGCATTAGAATGACCAGCACCCCGATCATGCTGGCGCCGCCCTTGCCGCCTTTGAATTTCAAGAAAACGGGAAAATT
>CAITCX010000258.1 GCA_903890885.1 uncultured Dehalococcoidia bacterium | reverse complement strand
TATCGCATTCGCCAGGGCTTATACCGCATCGTATATTCTATTCAAGACGATCAGCTCATTGTCTGGATTGTGAAAGTTGGCCACCGTAAAGATATTTATCGCTGAATATGCAGGTAAAGAATTGAAATTAGTAATTTAGCCGGTGGTCTTTACTTAGAGTTGCCGGTGCGGATGAAAAGAAGGGGTTGGAAAAAGCCCTTAAGTGACAACATCATCTGTTAATCGGTTAAAATACGAGAATCTGAATAAGAGAAGTGTATTGTTATGCCGGTAGTTGAAGTCAGCCATATAGTCAAGACCTACGCGGACAAAGCTGCGGTGGAAGACCTGTCTTTTTCCGTAAATGAGGGCGAGATATTCGGACTGATCGGCCCTAACGGCGCCGGTAAAACGACCACCATCCGGATGATGATGGACATCATCAAACCCGATTCAGGTACGGTAACCATCCTTGGCGAAAAGTTAAAGGAAGGCAGCAAGAACAGGCTGGGCTACCTGCCTGAAGAGAGAGGCCTTTACAAAAAACTGACCGTGATGGATTCGCTTATTTACTTTGCCTCTTTAAAGGGTGTTGACCGGACCTCGGCTGAGAAAGAAGCTAACCAGTTGCTCACTCAGACCGGCATGTTGGTCCACAGGTATAAGAAAATCGATGAACTTAGCAAGGGTATGGGGCAAATTATCCAGTTCATTGTCACTATCCTGCACAACCCGCAACTGGTGGTCCTGGATGAGCCTTTCAGCGGTCTTGACCCGATCAATACCGAATTGTTGAAAGACAAGATTTTAGACTTGAGAAGTCAGGGCAAAGCGGTTATTTTAAGCACGCACCAGATGAACCAGGTTGAAGAACTCTGCGACCGCATTTTAATGGTCAATCACGGGCGGGCGGTCTTATATGGGGATCTGAACGGGGTCAAGTCAAAATACCAGAGCCATGCGGTTATTCTGGATTATCAGGGTGAACTGGGTCAGGTGCAGGGAGTTACTGAAAAGCGCGCCCAAAAGGGCTATGTTGAGCTGTTACTGGATGAAAACACTACTCCTCAACAGGTATTGGAGAGATTAGTCAGCAGCGGCGTCGTCATAAACCGCTTCCAGATAGCCACTCCCTCGCTAAACGAAATATTTCTGGAAGTAGTGGGCAGGCAGCATGAGTAAGACGGTCCTGATTTTCAGGCATGAATTCCTGAGCACACTCAAACGTACCGGCTTTGTTATCCTTACCCTGGCACTGCCGGTGCTGGGACTACTGGCTATCGGCCTTTTTCATATCATTTCTGGAGTCACTCCGCCTCCGCCCGCGACAACCCAAATCGGGTATGTCGATGAAGCCGGGGGCTTCGCCCAATTCACCACTCAGGGAAATATAACCCTGGTGTCCTATAATACCCGGGAAACAGCCACCCTGGCCCTGGTCAAAAATGAAATTTCGGAATATTTCATCATCTCGCCGGATTTTGTCTCAACTGGAATAATCAGCCGCTTTACCACGCAGAGAGAGTTGATGGCCCCCTTGGCGGTCTCAGAGGCGATACAGACCTTTGTTTCCAGCAACCTTTTAAGCGGGAAAGTGCCTGCCGCCACCATCACCAGGGTCCAATCACCGGTCAACCTGGTCACCAGCCGATTGACTGCAGAAGGTCTGCCGGCCAGTGAGCAGGGCGGGCTTACCAATATTTTTATCCCGGCGGTTTTCAGCATTATGCTGATGCTCTCGCTGGTTTTTTCTACCACCTATGTTCTGCAGGGGCTGGGAGAGGAGAAGGAAAACCGGCTGATGGAGATATTGTTATCTTCGGTTTCCCCGCGCCAGCTCATAACCGGCAAAGTGCTGGGTATCGGGGCGGCCGGATTGGTCCAGGTCCTGGTCTGGGGCCTTTCATTTCCCCTGCTGTTATCGCTGGCTTCATCTTTTTTCGGCGGCAGTTTCAGTTCTTTACAGATACCGGCTAATTTTCTGGTCCTGGGCCTGGTGTATTTCATCCTGGGCTACCTGTTGTTCGCAGTGCTGTCATCAGGCTTCGCGGCCATGAGCAGCACCG
>CAITCX010000257.1 GCA_903890885.1 uncultured Dehalococcoidia bacterium | reverse complement strand
CGCTCTCAGGAGGAGAAAAACAGCGGGTAGCTATAGCCAGAACACTTCTTATGAATCCAAGCATCTTAATTCTGGATGATTCCACGTCTAGCGTGGATGCTGAAACTGAGCGGTATATTCGACTCGGAATTGACAATCTTATCAAAGGCAGAACTACCTTTTTGATAACTCACCGAGTGACTTTAATCAGAAACGCAGACCTGATTCTTGTGCTAAAGGACGGTCGGTTGCTCGAACATGGTAAGCATAATCAATTGATGGAGTTAAATGGCAGTTACAAGCAACTTTATCTATCACAGCTTTCGGCAACTGAAGACCAGCCAGAAAGCCAAACGGAGGAACAATAATGTTTCATCAAGGCGGCAGGGGCGGACCACCTATGGCCCGACTTAGTAGCTCAGTTAACCGGGATGTGGAGGATGATGAAAAACTTTCCGGTAAAATATATAATGCCGGGGTTATACGACGACTAGCTAAGTACTTAGTAATGGTATGGCAATGGATGGCACTAGGGGCTAGCGGGACAATTATTCGTTCTGTGGCTGCTATATTTACACCATACATAACCGGCCTCATCATCGATCATTATATCAGGACAGAGAATTCCAGTGGCCTAAATGTTGTCGTCTGGTCCTTAGTAGGCCTGGCTCTGTTTACCTGGCTGGGCCAATATCTGGAGACCCTTTACCTGACCTATGCCGGACAGGGAATCCTCTTTAAACTTCGAACGCAACTATGTACCCATTTGTTTCAACTTTCAATGCATTTCTTTAGCATAAATAAAACGGGAAAGCTCATGTCAAGGGTGCAAAATGATGTTGACCAACTCCAAACACTGGTTGCCCAGGATGTCATTAGTTTACTGGCCAACTTTATAACCCTGGCTGGCATTATCATTATCATGATATCCATGGACGCCCGTTTAGCGTTAATCACATTAACAGTGGTTCCAGTTATGTTGATACTCATCCTGGTATGGCAACTTTACGCTCGCCGGACTTTCATGCGAGTCAGAACGGCAATTGCAGTAGTTAATGATAAACTTCAAGAGGGAATTTCAGGAGTCAGGGTAACTCAAAGCCTTTCAAGAGAGGAAGTTAATATTGAGGAATTCACTCAAGCTAATAAAGCCAACCTGGATGCTAATATCAGCGCAGCCAGGTTGCAAGCACTTATGATGCCTGCAGTAGATATTTTGACGAACATTTCTTTTGCTTTAGTCCTTATTTACGGCGGGAAGCAGGTGTTAGAGGGAACTTTGGGGGTTGGCGTCCTGGTAGCCTTCCTACTCTATATCCAGCGCTTTTTCCAGCCCATTATGGAACTTGTATCGTTGTATACCGATGTACAGCGGGCCATGGTCTCCGGCACCAGAATATTCGAACTACTTGACGTAGAAAACGAAGTAAAAGATAAACCTGGAGCTATCGAATTACCAAAAACAAAGGGTGATATAGCTATTAATCATGTTTATTTCGGTTACAAACCCGACGTAAACGTATTAAACGATATTAATTTAAAGATTAACTCTGGGGAGACAGTTGCGATTGTCGGACGAACCGGTGCCGGAAAAAGCAGCCTTGCTAACCTGATAACCCGCCTCTATGACGTCAAGCAGGGCCAGATACTTTTAGATGGTTATGACGTAACTGGTGTTACTCAAGAATCATTGAGACGCCAGATTGGCGTAGTCCCCCAGGAGCCCTATTTATTCTCCGGAAGTATCGAGGATAATATCCGAAACGGACGCGACACAGTCAGCCAGGATGAAATTGTTAAGGCCGCTCAAGCTACAGGCGCTCATAATTTTATCTCTGGTTTGCCTGATGGTTATAAAACATTTGTAGGAGAACGCGGAGCAAATCTTAGCGCAGGCCAGCGGCAGCTTATTTGTTTGGCCCGTGCAATTTTAAGTGATCCGCCGATTCTGATACTGGACGAGGCTACCTCCAGTATCGATACGAATACTGAGAGAATTATGCAGTCATCCATGCTGCGCTTATCTAAAGGACGTACCTGTATTGTTATAGCACATAGACTATCCACCATTACCAATGCAAATAAGATAATTGTTCTGGAACACGGAAAACTAATTGAAACAGGCAAACATGAGGAACTTTTAAACAAAAAAGGTGTGTATTTTGAAATGTTCCAGGCCTTAAGCAATCCGAACACAGTATCCACAGAGGGATATTAATACATAAGGTTAATAGCAAATCTTTCTGTAGGAATACAAATAAAGTGAGGGCGGCTTAAGAAAGCCTTACCCTCACTTTGTATAGACCCAACTAACCCTTGTAAATATCTATTTCAGTTCAAGTAACAAATTTCCTGAGGATGTACTTCTAAAGGAGGCAACTCTTCCAGCATTAACTCTCCGGTGAGGTCCGCCATTTTCCACCCTGCTGCAGACAGGGGTCTGTCCATCCATGTGGCGTAAGAGTGTTCCCAGCTTTCTACTAGAGAGAATCT
>CAITCX010000256.1 GCA_903890885.1 uncultured Dehalococcoidia bacterium | reverse complement strand
TTATACTGCTAGAACGGCGGATAAAACAGGAGAGAATATTCCATTTTGTGATTTATCAGATTAGACCCATCTCCTGTGCTTTCCTGAGAGCATATTGATCCGTCATGCTGGCGATATAATCCACTACCTGGCGTTCAGGATCATGGTACTCGGGTGGTAAAAGCTGGCGATTGGCATTATAGTGGTTATATAAATTTCTGACTATCTTACGCGCATTTTCGGCATCCGGCATAAGAGAACTGACATTATAGACTTTTTTATAGAGGAATTCGTGCAGTATTCCGGTGGCTTCTTTTATGATGGTGCTCATTTTAATGGCCGGTCTGCGTTTGGCGGGTTTCAATCCGCATACTGCCCAGGAGCTTTCAACGATGTCACAGACCAGACTATTGATGCGTTCGGCGCGGGAATGACCCAACAGCCTGGTTGCCGAAGCGGGCAGATCGCTCTCCCTGATAATCCCGGCCCGTATGGCATCATCGATGTCATGATTGATGTAAGCCACAATATCCGCTATTTTACAAACCTCCCCCTCCAGAGTGCCCGAACTGCCCCATTTTTCACCCATAATTTCGATGACGCGGGTCTTGGAGTGGTTCAGTATACCGTCCCGAACTTCCCAGGACAGATTAAGCCCATCCCCGTTATTTTCCAGAATATCCACTACCCGCAGACTCTGCTCGTTGTGGCGGAAACCCCCTGCAAAAAGCTCGTTCAGCGAATCTTCCCCCATATGACCAAATGGCGTATGACCCAGATCATGTCCCAGTGCGATGGCTTCGGTCAGGTCCTCATTTAGATTAAGCGCCCGACTGATGGTGCGCCCAATTTGGGAGACCTCCAGAGTGTGAGTCAACCGGGTGACATAATGATCACCCACTGGCGCGATAAAGACCTGGGTTTTATGTTTCAGCCGGCGGAAGGAGTTGCTGTGTATGATGCGGTCCCGGTCACGCTGGAAATCCAGGCGGACCGGACTGGGCTTTTCAGGCCTTTGCCTGCCCCTGGAAAGCCGACTTTTAGAGGCAAAAGGAGAGAGAACTTCCTCTCTTTGCTCAAGCCTTTGGCGGACATGGATTAAGCGGTTGTGCATTTTTAATTACTTCTCAATATTAGAACAGGAATAGGAAGAATCAATGAACAGTGAGATTCCTTAATATTATACCAGTTTGCCTGCGGATAAGTAGACCACCAGGCGGTTTAGGCCTGGTGGTCTGAGGAAGCCTTAAGTTATGAATGCCAGGATTGATTAAGTATTATTTTTTCAAAGCGATTTGGGCTGCAATAAGCTTGGCTACCGGCACCCTGAAAGGACTGCAACTAACATAATTTATGCCGGTTGTCGCGATAAATTGGATAGAACGAGGTTCGCCACCCTGTTCGCCGCAGACTCCAATATCCAGTGTGGCTTTGGTATGACGGCCTGCGCTAACCGCGATCTGCATGACCCTTCCGACACCATCAACATCCAGCACTTCGAAAGGATTGTCCTTTAATACACCCTTTTCAAGATAAGCAGGTAAGAATTTCTTTTCAGCATCTTCGCGGCTAAAGGACAAAGTAGCCTGGGTAAGGTCATTAGTACCAAAGGAGAAGAAGTCTGCGACTTGAGCCAGCGGTCCTGCCTGCATGGCGGCCCGTACAGTTTCAATCATGACTCCGAATTTCAAATTCAGGTTTTCAATATTTAAGAGTTTTTTGACGTGAATGATTTCTTCAGCGGACATCACCTGGGGTATCATGATCGAGACATTGGCGGGAACCTCTGTCAAGGCCTTGCTAATGGCGTCAATTTGCATCTTGTATAATTCGGGGGTGGTAATGGCTAAGCGCACGCCCCGGTGGCCCAGCATAGGGTTGATTTCTTTAAGATCAAAAATCACTTTTTTAATCTTGGGATCGTTGGTCTCATTTTCTGATGGCAAGAATTCATGTAAAGGCATATCCAGAAGGCGGATGATAATGGGCAATCCATTCAACGCCTTAAAAATCGCGATAAAGTCGCGGGTTTGCAATTCGCGCAGATTATCGATGGTCTGCGCACGTTTTTGGGGATCTTCAGCCAAAATAAACTCCCGTATGGCGGTCAAACTGGCGGGGGCATTGAACATGCGCTCGGTGCGGCACAAGCCTATTCCATCGGCCCCAAAGATTTTAGCCTGTGCGATCATTTCAGGGGTATCTGCATTAGCTTTTACGCCCAGTTTTCTAAAGCTGTCTGTCAGTTTCAGCAATTCCTGCAATTCCGGTGTAGAGGCAGCTTCAACCAGTGGAATGCTGCCGGCATACACAAACCCGTGAGAACCATCGATGGTGATAACGTCGCCCTCTTTGATGACCTGTCCATCAGCCTTGAACAGCCTGGCGGCCATATCGATGGTGATACCTTCTGCACCGCAAACACTGGGTTTACCCATGGCGCGGGTGACTACTGCCGCATGAGAAGTCAAGCCACCTTTCTGAGTCAAGACTCCAACGGCGGTAGCGATACCATGAATATCATCCGGACTGGTATCCGGGCGAACCAGAATGACCGCAGTGCCATTTTGAGATTTTAAAACAGCATCTTCGGCACTGAAAACCACTTTACCAGTGGCGGCACCGGGAGCGGCATTGAGGCCTTTAGCGATGGGTTTATACTTATCGGCATCTTTGACTCGTTTATGAAGCATGCCACGGATATCCTCAACGGTCACGCGTAAGATAGCTTCTTCACGGGAAATCAAACCTTCTTTGATCATATCAACCGCGATCTTGATAGCTGCGTTACCAGTCCTTTTACCGTTTCTGGTCTGAAGCATGTAGAGTTTACCTGACTCGATGGTAAATTCCATGTCCTGCATATCATGGAAGTGTTTTTCCAGCTTTTCTGAGACAGCCTCCAAATCAGTATAGAGGCGAGGCGAAGATGACTTTAGAGACGCAATGGGTTCGGGCGTGCGAGATCCGGAGACCACTTCTTCGCCCTGAGCCATTTTTAAATATTCGCCGAAGAGCCCCTTTTCGCCGTTGCTGGGATTGCGGGAGAACAAGACGCCAGTACCTGAATTGGCATCTTTATTACCATATACCATGGCCTGAACCACAGCTGAAGTGCCAAGCGAGGCACTGATTTTATTCAGACGGCGGTATTCAATAGCCCGCGGAGTATTCCAGGATTCGAAGATTTTTTTAACGGCCTCTTTAATCTTGTCCATATCGCCAATATTAAGCAGAGTATCCATCATTCCAGGCATAGAGACCGGAGCAGATGAGCGGACTGAGACTTCCAGGCCTGCTTTCAGTTTGCGACCCATTTTTTTCTCGAGTACTGCTATCGCATCTTCAATTTCCTGGTCTGGAACCTGTCCGTTGGTAGTCCACTGTTTGTAAGCGCTGATGGCAACTACGAAGCCGGGCGGTACAGGGAGGCCCAGCCTGGTCATATTGACAAGATTAGCGCCTTTATTGCCCAGTTCATCTTTGTCATTACAATTCCCATCAATCGAATAGACTAAGTTCATCTTTCCCCCCTACTTTAATATTTATATTTTACCAATGAACCTTCTTTTATCTGTTTTCCAAGATTTCCGGTATTGCCGGCCAGATTCAAACTGGTATTAATGGACAGAATTGAGGGTTAGATAGGGACTGGAAGCTATACAAGCTTAAATATTATAAATAATATACCAAACACAATCATTTTTACAAATTCTTATTATTCCATCTAATACGTTGATACAGGTAAGCGGTATTGTTTTCTAAATACTGCCAAAGGATTCGCCCGACCATTGTTTGAGATGAACTACTATTCTACATCCACAAAATATGTGTAATAAGTTTATTGTTCGGTTTGGGCTGGAGAAGTAGAATATCCTCATTGTGGATCAAAATAATATAAAGAACTGGTTCCATAAGCGACCCTGTGCCCTTTTAATAACCTGGTATGTGAAGAAAAACGGAGACGATATAATTCAAGAGGTGCAATATGCGTAAACCGCGTGTTCTGGTAGCGGACGATGAACCGGCGATTCGAAAATTCGTACGAGCCAATCTGGAGGCCAGGGATTATGAGACTATACTGGTGCCTGACGGCGTGGAGGCCCTGGCAGCCATAGAAAAAGAAATACCCGATTTGCTTATACTGGATCTCATGATGCCCAAAATGGACGGTTTTGAAGTCTGCCGCCGGTTGAGAGAATGGTCGCAAATCCCGATCGTGGTTTTGAGCGCTCGGGGTGGTGAAATGGATAAGGTCAAATGTCTGGAAATGGGGGCGGATGACTACATAACTAAACCTTTTGGGGTAGATGAACTTCTTGCGCGCGTCAAAGCAGTTATTCGCCGGGTGCAGTCTTCCAAAGAGAGCACCAGTTTACCGGCTTATGCTTATAGCGATTTGGTAGTGGATTTTGTTAATCACCTGGTTAAGTTGCAGGGAGAAAGCATTAACCTAACTGCGACAGAATACCGCATGCTTTCCTATCTGGCTATGAACGCAGGAAGGGTCATTACCGCTACTCAACTGCTGGATCATGTATGGGGAGAGGAATATTCGGGGTCGGATCATTTGCTGCAAGTTAACATTGGCAGGCTGCGTCAGAAACTGGGCGATAACGCTCGCGAACCCCGTTATATTCAAACCAAAGCCGGAATAGGCTATATGTTAACCAGAGCGAATTAGAAACTATCGTCCGGCATCAACCTCATTAATGGCGCCACAGTGCGGACAGCGCACTGACGGTTGGTTATAGCTGGGCGGCAGGCGCAATCTGGTACCGCAATTTTCACACTCAAGGGTTTTATAGTTGTTCATCTTCCACATTAAATCAGAAGTTTCACGAGTACGATTTACCTTCTCCTGATATTCCCCATCCTTAGTTCCCGCAGTAGCCGCACGCAAAGGTACGGTTTGCCCGGTTAAGGAGGCAGCGGCTATGACCTTGCCGCCTTTGACCACTTGTTCGTAGGATTTCTCATAATCGGCATACCCAGCCCCGGACATGGTTCGCAGAATACGGATGCGCTCGGTTAGAGGTGGGTGGGTGCTGAAAAGATCGTTGGCCGAAATACCTTTCTTATAAAATGGATTGCTGATATACATGGGAGCAGTAGCCTTGTTAGCTTTTTGAACATGGGTGTTGTTGGTTTGCAGCTTTTCCAGAGCAGAAGCCAGCCCT
>CAITCX010000255.1 GCA_903890885.1 uncultured Dehalococcoidia bacterium | reverse complement strand
GTAACTGCCGGGGCCGGCAAACAATTCCAGGTAACAGTAAGCAGCTTTTCGGGTAGAGCGAGCATAGCTTTCCATAAAATCCGAAAAGCCTTCCAGCTTGTGGCAGGTCCATTTATGAATCTGTCCGGGAGTTTTAACTGGTATGGCTGTCTCCTTGGGCCGGTGACACCACTATCCCATTTGCAAAACTGCCGTTACTCTTGTTTACTGGTTAACCCAATGCCCATTATGCCATTTTTACAATTCAAAATCCAATTTTCAGTGGGGAAGAAGGAGTTGTCTTCAACAAGCAGGTTTTACGTGACAAGGCTGGTAATAAAAGAAACCGTTACGCTCCTCCAGTCTCAGGTCACCGGCAAATTTCAGAGCTTCCAGGTGAGCTATCGACTGTAAAACGGCGAAGCGCCGGTCCCATCCCAGCATTTTATGCCAATTGGATAAGCCAGTCCTGGCAGATCTGGCAAGGAGGAGAGATATTTGATAAGCGGTTTTGGCCTGCCCATCATCAAAAATACGGCGAATTTCCCCAGTTTTTTCTTCATGACGGCTGATAAGTTCTTCAATCCGCTGTCCGGGGTGAGAATAGATATATTCATGGCCTGGCAGCACCAGTCCAATGTCCAGGGCTTTCAGAGTTAACAATGAGTCTTTGTACTGCTTTAGGGGATTCTCTATATGCTGGACATGAATAGCCGCATTGGTGGAGATGGTGGGCAGCAGCATGTCTCCCGAGAAAATGAATTTCTTTTCTGGCTCATAAAGAGCGATATGCCCCATAGTATGACCGGGTGTATTAATAACGCGCAAAGTATATTCCCCGGCCTGAATTTCCTCGCCGCCAAAAAGCAAGACATCAGGATGAGTTTTTGAGAGATGAAGGGGAACAGGCAACTGCATTTCCGGCGGAATCAATTCACTTACAGGCACCCCATGTTGTTGCAGAAAGGCATCTGTCAAAGGTATAAGATTATCCACGTCTGAATAACGTATTTTAATCAGATCGAAGTCTTTCTTATGCAAACAGTATTGGGTGCCAAAGTTCTCTTTCAAACCGGTAATCATGCCCAGATGATCAATATGGCAGTGGGTAATGATGACCTTTTTAATATCGGAATAGCTGGCGCCGATTTCCGCTAACTGCTTCTGCATGGATGCCAGGGCTTGAGGAGAATCCCAGCCGGTATCAATGCTGATCAGGCCTTCCGGGGTTTGAATAATATACATGTTGACCGAGTCCGGCGTAAAGCCGGACAGGGTCAGCGGCAATAAAAAAATGCCGGGTAAGATCTCTTTCATGGATTACCTTTTCAGGTTGTAAAAGGCCTGCATACCAGCATATTTGGCTGAGGAACCCAGTTCCTGTTCGATCTTGAGAAGGCGGTTGTATTTGGCGATGCGTTCGGAACGGCAGGGGGCGCCGGTTTTAATAAATCCAGTATTGAGGCCAACCGAGAGGTCGGCGATGACAGTATCTTCGGTTTCGCCAGAGCGGTGGCTGACTACGGCCGTCCAGTTGTTTTCCTGAGCCAGGCGGATGGCGGCCAGAGTTTCAGTAAGAGTTCCGATCTGGTTCAATTTAATCAAAACTGAGTTAGAAGCTTTCTTCTGCAGACCGGTTTCCAGTCTCCTGACATTGGTTACATAGAGATCGTCGCCCACCAGTTGGACCCGGCTGCCGATTTTCTGGGTAAGCAGCTGCCAGCCGTCCCAGTCGTCCTCCGCCATACCGTCTTCAATGCTGATAATAGGATAGGTGGAAATCCATTTGGCATAGAAATTCACCATTTCGGCACTATTGAAGGTCTTGCCTTCGCGTTTCAGCTCATACTTTCCGTCCTGATAATACTCGCTGGAAGCCGGATCGAGGGCTATGTAACAATCCTTGCCGGGTACATATTTGGCTTTTTCGATGGCTGCCAGTATAACGTCCAGGGCCTGGCTGTTAGATTCCAGTGAGGGCGCGAACCCACCCTCATCTCCTACGTTAGTGTTATAGCCTTTATCTTTAAGGACCTTTTTCAATTGTTGATAAATTTCAGCGCACATCTGGAGGGCATGGCTGAAACTATCCGCTCCGACTGGCACGATCATGAACTCCTGTAAGTCAGTGGAATTGGAGGCATGCTTGCCGCCATTCAGGATGTTCATCATGGGTACAGGCAAAACGGAGGCACTTACCCCGCCCAGATAGCGGTAAAGCGGAAGTCTCGAAAACTTAGCAGCGGCCTGAGCGGCAGCCAGCGAGACTCCCAGAATGGCATTGGCCCCCAGGTGAGATTTATTGGGAGTGCCATCCAGTTTAACCATATTCTGGTCGATAACTATCTGGTTGACGGCTTCCATGCCCACTATGGCAGGGGCGATATGCTGGTTGACATTAGCCACTGCATTAAGTACACCCAGTCCGTTGTACCTGGTTTTATCGTTGTCTCTCAACTCAACCGCTTCATATTTGCCCGTGCTGGCGCCGGAGGGTACCGCGGCAATCCCGGTGGTCCCATCAAGTAATTCTATTTCAACTTCCAAAGTGGGATTGCCCCTTGAGTCCAGGATTTCTCTGGCATGGACCGTTTTAATAGCTGAAGTCGGTTTTAAGGTCGTCATTCGTTTCCTCCAATAATCTTGCTTGCGCGCTGCAGCAATATACGCCACTATACAGAAAAAAGGAATAGTTAGTTTATTCAGGATACTTTTCTACAGTTTGGATTATAGCATGCGATGGCGCGAAATAGAAGAGTGAAAGCGTGAATAAAGTCATGAATGAAGCTAATACCTGCGGCTGTGATAATTTTGTGACATAGAAGTTAGTTTTGTTACTCCTTTGAGACGGCGGGATTTTAATATATTCATATAAGGGGATAAATGAATCGACGGGTTTAAGAATTAGGAGATATAGAAATGGTTGAAAAGAATTCGGGCGCCGAAAAACAGCTGGTTGTTTTTACCCTGGGAAATGAATCTTATGCGGTGGATATCAATACCGTTAAAGAAATAATTCAATTGCAGCATGTTACCAAACTACCTGGCACACCACCTTCTGTTGAAGGAGTAATCAATCTAAGAGGATCGGTTATTCCCGTCATAGATTTAAGAAAACGTTTTGAAATGGACCAGGTGGAAAGAAACAAGGAAACCCGCATTGTAGTAGTATCCTGCGGTAACTCTTTGGTAGGTGTCGTTGTAGACTCAGTAGCGCAGGTGACGAGAATTCCTGTTGAATCTGTCGAATCGGCCTCCAGCATCTTCTCTAAAGAACAGGTGGAATACCTTCTGGGCGTCGTTAAAGTGAACAATCGTTTGATTATCTTGCTGGATATTGACCGAATTTTGACCAGTCAAGAAATATGCTCTCTGCAATCCCTGGAAGCAAAACTCGCCGCCGACCAAGAGACAAGGGAGGCCGTACCAGCCTAATAGTTAATTAAAGTTCCTTCCTTTAGCCCCAATTCTGTTGGCCTTCTGCAGAGTTGGGGCTGGTTTTTTCTAACCTGAACTAATGAAGGGTTAAAAAATTCGGCATTTTAATTTTTCTTTCGTTCGTGTTAGCATTATTTATAATCGTTATTAACAAACAAAAGGGGAAAAACCATGCCCATGTCCGAGGAATTTCAGGGGCGTCTATTAAACAGGCTGCCGGAAATCACCAGTTACTTCGGGACACCTTTTCACATTTTCGATGAAAAGGGGATACTGGAGACTGGCGAAGGATTAAAAGCGCTTTTCAAGACGGTCGAAGGATTTCAGGAGTACTATGCTGTTAAAGCGCTGCCGACTCCGGCAATTTTGCAAATTATGCAGAAAATGGGTTTTGGTATGGATTGCAGTTCACCCTCTGAATTGATAATGGCGCGTCAACTGGGATTTCGCGGTGAGGACATCATGTTCTCTTCTAACAATACTTCGGAGGCCCTTTTCAAGTTATCAGCAGAAGACGGCGGCTGCATTTTGAATATCGACGATCTCTCGATGGTTGAGCGAATTAATCCTTTTCCCAAATTGATCTGTTTCCGGTATAATCCCGGTGAACGGCGCACAGGCAATGCCATCATAGGCATTCCAGTGGAAGCAAAATACGGGCTGCGGCACGATCAAATCGTGGAAGGTTACCGCCGGGCCAAAGACCGCGGAGCCCAGCGTTTTGGATTGCATACCATGGTTATATCCAACGAGCGTAATTATCAATACATGCTGGAAACGGTGCGTATGCTGCTTGAGATCATGGAAATGGTCAACCAGGCTCTGGGAATCCAATTCGACTTTTTCAACATTTCAGGTGGCGCGGGCATTCCCTATCGGCCGGATGACAAGCCATTCGATATGCCGGCCCTGGCGCGGGAGTCGGCGGGTTTGATTAAGCAGTTCAGCTTGAAACAGGGTTACGCACCCCGGCTTTTTATGGAGAGCGGCCGCTATATGACCGGACCTCACGGCGTGCTGGTGGCCAGAGTGATCAACCGAATGAGTAAATACCGCGAGTATGTGGGTGTAGATACATCCACCTGGGCGGCTAACGTCAGGCCAGCTATTTATGAATCAGCCTATCATCAAATTACTATCCTGGACCCCGCAGGAAGGCCCAGACAGGGGGCGCAGGAGGTAGTGGATGTAGTGGGGCCTCTTTGTGAAAATAACGATAAATTTGCCAGGCAGCGCAGCTTGCCGCGAGCGGAAATTGGTGACCTGATGGTGCAGCATGACACGGGTGCTCATTCTCCGGCGATGGGTAGTAACTACAACGGCTGGCTACGACCCCAGCAGTTGCTTTTAAGAAAGGACGGCAGTGTGGAACTAATTAGAAGGGCGGAAACTCTGGATGATCTTTTTGCCACACTCAAATACGAAGTGAAAGTCTTGAAATAGCGGGCAAGGATTCGTTTCTTTCCGGTTACACAGGCGGTTTTATAAAACAAGTCGAGGCATTCCAGGCTGCAGGTGTATTTTCTTTAGCGTCCTCCACATTGAGGGTGATCGTGCAACCGGATCCTTCGGTCAACTGGTTCATCTCCGGATCGGATTTTCGTAAAATATTGATCATGCGGCCATTTTCCCTGAGGAGTTCTCCAATAAAGTAACGGATGCCGCGCTCCCAGGCTAAAATGGAAAGATGCCTCAATAATTGAGTCCCTATGCCTTTTCGCTGTTCACTGTCCTGTACCACAAAGGCCATTTCCGCGATTTGGGGGTCATTCAAACGGACGTAACGTCCCACACCTATAATATTTTTCTGCCCATCTTTTTCAGCTTCTGCGACAAGCCCCAGCGCGTTAAAGTAATCCACGTGGCAGAAGGTATCGAGATCGCTTTCCGTCAGGTCTCCTTTAAAATACTGGTAACGTAAATAGCGCGTCTCTTCGCTCAGATGGGCATGAAACTCCCGCAGTTGGTTTTTATCATTGCAGGTGATAAGGCGAATTGTGACTTTCATTCCATCCAGGGTATGCATTTCCTGCAGATAATATGGGACAGGATGGTTCGAGATAGCAACTTTGGTATTGGTTTCCCGAACTTCTGGCTGCACATTGTAAAAGATGCTATTATCGCGGTTCATAATAACCCCGCATATTGTACAAAAATACCTGAAGCAATTATGTATACGGTAATTCCGTATAAGATTATTATATACTTTTTATTGATCTGGCTGTTTTGTTAAGAAAGGCAAAAAAAGAAGGACAGGTGGCTGGGTTTAAGGTTGCTGTTTTAATTCTTTTAAACTGGGGAGGCTGGTTTCTTTAGCCATTAAGGGTATATCTCCGTGCAGTTAGCGGTCTAAATAATCGATCACGGTTTTCAAATCCAGAATTATTATACCCAAATTTTCGTCCCGAATTGAGTTTTCAGCATCATTCTTATCCATAAGGGCCGCAATCACATAACGCAGCACATCTGTCTGACGGCATTCTTTGAGGAGTATTTTAACTACCTCGGCGAATTTAACGGAGTCAGTTGTGCGAAGAGAATCGGCAGTTTTTTGGTTAGCAGCTTCGATATTCAGGAGCAGGTCTTGATTAGCTTCGAGATGATTATAATTCCCCGAATACATAATTTTCCAGGCTACCGCTCCCAGATAAAATAACAATTCGCGTTCTTCCTGATTGATGATATCTTGATCTACCGCCGTTAAATAAGCTACAACCAGGGGTTGGTCTTTCTGAAAGTCAAAGGACAGGCGGTAAGCCTCTGGCTCAGTCAGATTGCAGATTGATTCATAGGCTTTCTCAACACTTTCGGTTGAAATGCGGTTCATCTGATCTCCTGCTCGCGAGTATATACGTAATTTTAACTTATTCGGATCGAGAAAAACAATAAACAGCTTGGTAGAATAGGGCGAATGGCTATAGCGGCACGAACAAAAGTGGTTGTATAATAAGCTGGAATCGAATGATGAACGAGAATGAAGTAATAGCCGTAAATATAAACGACCAGCTTGGGAAAGGTGCGCCCGTGGTCCTGATTTCCATAATTAGCCTGGAAGGTTCCACTCCCAGGCATGACGGCGCCAAAATACTGGTGGGCATCAATGGGCAGACCTGGGGCAGCATCGGAGGCAGCCTAATAGAGGCCACTGCGATTCTGCAGGCTCAGTCTGTGTTAAGATCTGCCAGGTCCCGAAAGCTGGATTATGATCTCAACGGGCAGGATGCCAGCGTTAAAGGCATGATCTGCGGAGGCAAGGTCAGGGTATTATTGGATTATATGGAGTCGACTTCGGAGAACAAAGAGTTTGCCGATGCCTGGCATAAATCGATCAAAAACGGAAACGACTTTTTCCTCGTGACCCATGTAAATGAAAATGCAGATAATCTGGAAGTCATTGGGCACGGTGTTTTCTATGGCGACGGCAGGTTCACGGGTAATTGTGTTTTAAACCCTCAAGAAAGGGAGAACTTGCGCTCTGAATTACATAATATTCCCATAACCGGGGTTTTTAATATCAGGGATACAAAGGTGATAGTGGATTGTGTACGAAAAGTGAAGACGCTTTACTGCTGCGGGGCAGGGCATGTGGCGGTTCCGACAGTTTGGATCGCGGCACTGGTTGGCTTCAGGGTAGTGGTATTGGACGACCGCGCCGAATATGCCAATTCAGAGCGTTTCCCAGAGGCATTTAAAACCCTGGTGGTCAGCCACTTTGACCAGGCTTTAAGAGGAATTGAAATAGATAAGGATTGCTTCATCGTAATTGTGACACGAGGGCATCAATTCGACAGGGAGGTACTGGAACAATCTCTAAAGACTTCCGCCGGCTATATCGGTATGATCAGCAGCCGGCGGAAAAAAGCGGCCGTCTTTGAAGCATTACTGGCAAAAGGCGTCAAACAGGTTGAGCTTGATAGAGTGCATTCACCTATTGGCCTGGACATCGGAGGAGAGACCCCGGAAGAAATCGCCGTCAGTATCGTGGCGGAGCTTATACAGGAGAGGAATAAAAAATCTCGCGATATTCCATAGACCGATTGAATTCACTTAACGCAACTGAAATTACCTGAATTAACATTGACAATAATAAAATTTTAAGGCATTATTACACAAAAGATAGCGCTTCTATCAGATTTAATGACAATATCCATGCCTCATTCTGGTTCCACCCGGTATATTGGATAAGGTATTGCACTTTAAAATATAGTGTGCCTCGGCAAAGACTGTCTGAAATTAACAAGATTTACCTTCAATTCTCGAACCAAGTTTATTACCTAACAACTTTTTAACAAAGAATAGCTCATCTGCTCACCTTTTAGTTTCGTCTGGATAAAAATAGATCCGAAATCAATTTAATATCATGAAGGAGTAATCTATGAAAAAGTGGTTTCTGGTACTGGTGGCAATTTGTTTAATAGGCACATTTATGATGGTTTCCTGTTCCACTTCTCCTGCGGCTCCGGCATCTCCTGCTCAAACTTACAAGTTTACCTATAATAATTTTTTCCCGCCTACCCACAATAACTCGATACTGGCAGAGATGTGGATAAACGAAATTCAAAAGAAAACCAACGGCGCTGTCCAAATCTCCTATCTCCCAGGTGCCTCGTTGACAGCTGCTAATAAGGTTTATGACGGCGTAGTAACCGGGATATCCGATATTGGTTTTTCTGTAGTTGCCTACACCCCCGGACTTTTTCCTGCCACAGAATTGATTGATTTGCCTCAAGGTTATCCGAGTGGATACGTAGCCACTATGGTATCTAATGATTATTACAGTAAATTTAAGCCAGTCGAATTTGATAAAGTCCATGTATTCAATTTTTATGCAACCGGTCCACAGGTATTATTCACTACCAAGCAGGCGGTTAATAAACTGGAAGATATGAAGGGGTTGGTCTTGAGATCTACTGGTGTAGGCGCCAACATTGCAACAGCACTGGGAGCATCAGGATATGCAGCTGCCCAGAATGAAGCTTATGAATTGATGTCCAAGGGGACTATTGCAGGAAGTATTGCTCCTCGTGAAGTGCTGCTGGGATGGAAACAGGCTGAAGTTGTAAACTATGTTACAGAGTGCCTTAATATAGGTTCTGTCTCTAACATGTATGTTATCATGAACAAAGACAAGTGGAATTCACTTCCAGCCAATATTCAAAAAGTATTCACGGATACCAGCGCAACCTGGTCAGAGTATTTCGCAAAAGTCTCTTCGGCTTATGATGCCGGAGGCATAGAATACTTTAAAAAGCAGCCTAATCGTAAAGAGATAAATTTAAGTGCTGAAGAATCTGCAAGATGGGTAGCTGCTGTCCAGCCACTACTGGACAAAACCATAACGGATATTAAAGGCAAAGGATTGGCTGGCGACG
>CAITCX010000254.1 GCA_903890885.1 uncultured Dehalococcoidia bacterium | reverse complement strand
GACAGAACGGTTTATTTTCCAGGAGCAGGTCAAACTTATAAAAACGCGTCTAATGGATCTAAAGTATTAGCAACAACCTATCAATCAAGAACCGGTGCATCTGGTGGTTCATTAAAACGAGCAACTATGGGAGCTGTTCCTCCCGTATAGGTAAAGCCGCTGGTAATTGTACCAGAGTCGGGAGGGCCTGCCCCAGCTATGGTGACTACCACGTCAACGGCTCCAGCTGCGTGTGCCGGAGTAGTACATATAATGGTCGCCGGGGAGGTACCTGGTCTCGTGGGGTTTATCGCGGTAACACCGCCAAAGGTCACAGTAATTGCTCCGCCGCCACCCAATCCGCCTCCGGCGATGGTTACAATAGTGCCACCGGCTGCCGGACCGGAATTAGGGGTACAAGAGCTAGGGGTGGGGGTCGGTCCCGCCGCTGCCACCGGTACCACCCCTATCCACAGCGTGGACACCACCAGACAAACCGCCAAAATAATTTGCCAGAGTAATCTGCCTTTTTTTATAAAGCGTGTTTCCATATTTCTATTCACCAATTTTTATTCGCTTTTTAATATGCAGTAGTGGATTACCTCCACCCTAGCCTGCTTTGGGTGGAACCTGGGGAAATTCCGCGCCATAAGGCACATCACCTGTTCCCGTGGCGGCCCGGCGCACGATACGAAAGCCGACTTCAGAATATTGATATTCATCTCCTCCCAGGTAGTAAGCCGGGTCACGGTTAGAAACTCGAGAATGACCGTTATTAATAGTGGGATAGTATTTATCCTGTTCGCCGTTGTACCAGTTGCCGCCTCTCAAGCAGCGGAATTTTCTACCGTCAGGCATTGCGCCAGCTTGACTCATTTCTGGTCCAGGAGGATCAGTTAGAGGACATCCGGCGTAATATTCATTCTGATACCAGTCATTTGCCCATTGCCAGACGTTGCCGGCCATATCATTCAGACCCCAGGTATTGGTCCCGTTGCCGGTCTGATAGCTTGTCATGCTGCCCGGCCAGTTGTAAACGGACTGTAGCTGCAAGCTGCCGTTGTAGAAACCAACCGGTGTGGTCCAGGGCAACGTCCAGGGTGACGTTGCGTTCTCCCAGGGGTCTCCCGAATCTGGGAAGTTGGCTTTGGTTGGGTCGGGATAATTACCATTCGGGTACCACGGGTAGTTATAATACTGGTAGTAATCTGGGTTGATCAAGGGGTCTTGACTACCACGGGCGGCATATTCCCATTCCGCCTCGGTAGCCAGACGATAGCCGTTTCGGTTGTAGTAACAGCCCCAGGTTGCGGTCTCATAGCACGGCAGATAACCTTCCTTTTGGCTGAGCCAGTTACAATATGCTGCGGCTCCGTACCAGGTTACAGCGGTAACTGGATGATTACCCCGGTTTGAGAGGACAGAAAACGTGCGTGTGCTGCTATCCCAATGGATGGTAGAATGGGCATTGGCGGCGTCGGTCAGGATGAGGAAATCTTTCACGCCTTTCAAATACACCATGCCTGCTTTTACATTCACAACGGGATGAGGACCGCCGGTGGTGTAATAGATTCCGCTTCCAACAGTCAGTAAACCATTGGTCATCGCATCATTAAGGAAATCACAGTATTGTTGTACGGTGATATCGTTTACCCCGATGTTAAAGGCACTGATGGTCAGGGTCTTAATCGTATTCTCGTCAGAGGGGTGACCGGGGTCATCAAATGCCTGATGGTCCCCTCGCGCATAACTGCCGGCAGGAATAGCTGCCATCTGGATATCAGCTGATACTACCATGGGTTTAGACGGTATAAAAAGGGTTATTAAAGTGCCCGCGACTATAAAAAGCGCGATTATCTTCTGCCTGCGGATGCCAGCGTCCCGGGCTTTCCCCCACAGACCACTCATGAAATTATGTTTTTTAGTTTTGTTTACATCCATCTTTTCACCCCGGTATTCCGTGATAACATTTTGTACTGCTTTACAGGTTTCCCAATATTTAATCGCCGGTTTCGATAGTTCCCAGGGAAGTCAAAGTCTTGCCAACCAGTCCAGGATAATCAGGGGCATAACGCAGCACCCTGAATACCTCATTCATTAATTGATCAGCCTTGTTAGGATCAACGTCAATAATTGAGTTATACGCGTAAATCTTGTCTTTCCCAGTCGGATTTATGTATTTCCAAACTACTTTACCGCCAGCGGTAACCTCAAAAAGAGTACCATTAACGCCGCTGCATATTAAGGTGTTCCCGTTGGGCAATCGTTGTGCCCCGGAAATCTCACCTGAGAAGAAAGAGGTTGGCGGGTTGGCTTTATAGCTCCAGACAGCACTCG